>JAUWTD010000044.1 GCA_030609775.1 Candidatus Altarchaeota archaeon | reverse complement strand
TCTTTTCCTCAGGACAGCTTTCGGTGATCCTGGAAACTGCGTCCACAAAGAATATGTTTTCGGTTGCGATGCCTCTTTGAGGAAAAAATATCTTCCAGCCGGCAGCAGGAGCGGCTGAGGGTTACATAAACCCCTTGCTGTTTTCTATTTTCTACTAATTCATCCATTATCTCTAGAAGGGTTTTGTGGTATCTGTCAAATTCTACAATCACAAGCTTCAGGGTATTTTCCTGGAGGTCTGAATATTTGTTCATAATTATCTGTATATGGGAATATGGCCTTAAAAAAAATCATTCAGGTATTAAGTCACTCTACCCCCTGATATATTCTCTTTTTTTTACCATAACGCTTTGAATGCCAGATTTTTATAGTCAAGAATATAATATAAACTACTTAAAATTAATTGTTGTCTAATTATCTGAAGATGGCGTCCAAAGGAAAGATTTTGATAGTGGATGATGAACCTGATGTTGTTGGTTTAATCAGAACTCTTCTTGTAACTGAAGGATATGATGTAATAAGCGCACATAATGGGGAAGAAGGACTAATCAAAGCCAACCAGGAGAACCCGGATATTGTGTTAATAGACATAAAGCTTCCCGGCATGGACGGAAATAAGCTGCTTAAACGAATAAAAGAAAACAATCCTCTGCAGTCTGTTGTTATGATAACCGCATATGCTGATGTGGACAATGCAGTAACCTCTCTGAAATTCGGAGCAGATGATTTTATAAGGAAACCATTTGATAATGCATACCTAATCCACATAGTTAATAAATCATTTGAAAGAAAGACTATGCTAAAAGAAAAAGAAGACCTAAAGAAAAAATACGAAAAACTCATAAAAAGAAAACATATGAGTAAAAAAGAGAATCTGATTCTCTACGGTCTCACAAGATACCCTGGATTAAGCGACAAAGAGATATCTGAAAAAATACACATACCCCGAACAACCCTTACCGGGGTCAAAAATAAGTTAAAGAAGAGGGGAGTATATAACTGCATAAATATACCTAATTTCACTGCCCTGGGTTTTGAGCTGATGTCTGTAATCTCATTTGAATTGAATCCTTCCACAAGCCAAAATAGAATCCTGAATAATTGTTCAGGAATTCTGAAAAAAAAGGATGTAATATATGCTCAAATTACTGATCTGGAAGGGCTTTTGATCTGTATTTTTAGGGATTATACCGAATATAAAAAAGAGATTGAGCCGTATATAAATGAGTTGGTTTACGGTAACTATTTCAAAAGAATATACATCCATCATTTTCCTCTGAAACTCAGCAAGATTATACGGTTTATGGATTTCTCCCCGATTATCCGCAGACTTTTTGAAATCGAAGATAAGCCGGATGCAAAAAACGATTTTATGAACTATCATGGATTAAATAAGATATCAAAAACAGATGGGATGCTGATAAAGGTATTAGCAGCATACCCTGAACTCTCTGATGCAGAGATTGCAAAAAAGGTATCATTGAGTAGGTCAAGGGTAAGCCAAATCAAGAAAAAACTGATTACGGAAGGATTTATAAAAAGCAGTGTATTCCCTGACTTAACTAACCTAAGAGTTAACCTAATCTCTGTGATGTCCCTGGGAGTGAATCCTAAATGTTCTCCTAAAGAGAGAGAAAATCAGATAAATAATGTATCCTCCGAATCCAGCATTATATTCTCTGTTCTAACCGATACAGAGTTTTTGAGTATACACTTACTCAAAGACTATGACCACTATAAGGAGGTCTACGAAAACATGGATCGTATCGGCAGGGAAAGTAACTTTATTGCTGATGAAATGAAAACAATACTTCTCCCTGTGGAAAACATAGGATCAACCAAGATCGATTTCGCATCCATAGTGGATAAAATGTTTCCAACAGATTAATCCGCTACTTTAATCTCTCCTCCCCTGGCTTCTCCTTTAATCTCTGGGTTATAGTAGGAGTATGCTTTACTGTCTGGGATCTGTGCTTTTACTGGAAATTTAGCAATCATCTCAAATTCGATTTCAAGTTTTTCACCTCTTGGAAGTTCATTTACATAGATTATAACCTTTCTTCCAGCGATCTCGTATCTTGTTATTTTTTTGTTTTCCAGTAGGTTGTCAAGTGTCAATGTAATTGGCAAAAAACCTGTCGGGACGCCGATGTCGATGAGCATCATACCTGTCGACTTTGAAGGCCCAGTGTATTCGACGTTTACATATACCCTGATTCTGTCGTTGACTTCAATATCCTCTGTGTCATAGTTTACCTTGAGTTTAAGGTCTGTTTTCGCAGGTGTCTTTGGGAGCATGACATTGAATTTTTTCACTATCTGGTAGTTTATGTTTCCGCTGCCAGAGAATTCTAACCCTATCTTTTTTGTTTTGGGGGGTATCTCAATCATCTGGAAAACATCGAAGTTATCTGAATCTATATTAAATTCCTTGATTTCTTCGCCGTCGACGTAAACCGAGACCTTTGCATCAATGTCTCTGCCCTGCAATAGGGCAGCGTTTATCAGTGCCTTAAATGCCATTACAGTATCCTGCGTAGATGCGAACCCGCCGCGTGAATTTCTTTGGGCAGAAATCCATTTAACTGCATCACTCGCCCGGGCATCTTTTGCTTCCATGAGTGCAAGAGCAGCATATGCGGTTGTTTCAACACTCATGCTGCTTGCAGGGCAACTGTAGTACTCACATTCCCTGATTGTATCATCTCCGAAATAGATCCCGTTTTCATCCTCTCTTGCAAGCTTCATAAGCATATCTATTGCATCATCTGCTTTGCTGCTGTCTAGTCTCTGTAATGCAATCGCCGAGATCGCAAGTGCGTACGCGTCACCTTTGTTTTCGTTGAGGTTGTCTTCAAGATACTCTTTTGCTTTGTCTAAGACATCTGAATCTGTTTCACCATAGTCCATAAGTGCGAGCGTAACATACGCTGTTAAAGGATACCCGCTTCCTGAGCCTCCAACTATCTCCTGGTGGTGGATGAATCCGATAACATCCCATGATCCATCATTGTTTTGGTGGTCTGATATCCATGAGGCGGCATCTTCCAAAACCTTTTCATCGATTTCTTTTATGTCTCTTGCATCTGCAAACGTTCCAAGAACAAAGGCTGTAAGCCATAAACTCCCTGATTCATCGCTTTCGCCGAATGCAGAAAAGCTGCCATCTTTGTGCATGAATGTAAGTTCCCGCTGGTAGCCTGTGTTTATGAAGACCTCTGTTTTTGCCTGGATTTCAGGGTTTAACTGATCGGTGGCCTTAAGGTATCTCAAAATCAAAACATCTGGAGCGAAAAACATCATATTCTGTTCCCCGCAGCCATATGGCATACCTAGAAGGTCTTCGACACCGTTTATTGATTGTCCGACAATACTTGGCGTAATGCTTGCAATCACCTTACCTGAGTCTGATACAATACCTTCAGGAAGACTTGCATCAATTATGACTTCTTTATTTTCTTGGCTGAGAACCCCGTTTTCAACGATTTCTCTTGTGGTTCCTTCAGGTTCAACTATAATAGTATTCTTAATTGCGTCAGCTCTTTTCGTTGTTCTTGCAGTGATATCAAATTCTCTGATACCAACCTTTATTGGTTTTACCTTAAACTCAACTGAACTTACGCCGTTTCCAGCGACAACAATGTCTTTGTTTGCATCGTCAAGCAGTTTAAACCAGTCTGCTTTCTCTAAGTCAATAAATACCTTTTGGGAATCTTCCAAATAATTATAGATTATTATCTTGATCGGAAACTCTTCTCCCCGGGTCACAGAGTAAGGTATATCTGAGTCAACAAAGAAATCGCAGAATACCACAAGCTGTGCATCACACATTCCAACACCTTCTTCTGATGAGGAGACCGCATGCATTTTCCATGTTGTGATACTGTCTGGGACAGTAAGCTTAATCTCTGCTTTACCTTTTGAGTCTGTAACAAGTGTTGGATTCCAATACCATGTTTCAGGGAAAAACTGCCTGACTCGTGAAGGCTCCTCTAATTGTTCTCCTGTGCTAACAGTCGTTGACTCCTCCACAGCAATCGACGGAGCATTCATTGCCATGTCTTTGTCTAATGCCGCAAAGATTCGTATACCTCCTCCGATTCCTTCTTTGTGCATGCCCCACTCGTCCCCTATCTTTTCTCCTTGGGGTATACTTAAATTCCTTGAACTGATTATCTGTATGTTGCTTTCGTCAAGAATATCCTTTGAGCCTTTTGTTTCATAAGGCATCCCATACCAGTCAACTGCGGGTGGATGGATTTCGATTTGTGGTTCCATAAAGCGTTTTTCAAGTTCATTAAAAACCTGTTGCAGGTTCAGTCGACCTTCCGCAAGAGCATACACTGATTCGTCAACTATGCCGACACCGATCATGGATACGGTAGCTGAGTTAACATCAAATAAGATGTTTATCTCTTCTCCGGGCTCAGCTGACTCTTTTCCGAATCCTGCATATAGTTTAACCGGGAAATCTGCCTTTGTTTTGAAAGGAAGTGTGTCAGCTGAGACCTCATTATTTGGGTTGATCTGGTATGCAACAATCTTTGCTTCAGTGTTTCTTGCAATATCTGGTGTTATCATAAAACTAATTGTTTTTGTGTTATCTTCGTTTTCAGCGGTCCCTGAAAAAACAGTTCTACCGTTTCCTACAACATCATAGTAAACTGTTGACTTACTGGTGCTATAAACATTGAAGCTAACCTCTTCTCCAACATTAGGTATGCCTTCACTTGTCTGGATAATATGGATGAAATTAGAGCTCGGAGAATACGCTGCTGTAAGCGGAAGCGTAGCTTCTGTTCCCTCTGCTTTTGCAGTTATACTGATCCCTGTTATTCTTTCTGGTGCTTCAATTGTTATGATCTTTATCCCGTTTTCTGTTTCTATTTTCGTAGTCTCTTCTCTGAGGTCTTTTTCATCATAGTATCGTTCATCCCCTATCTTGTATTTTATTCTTAGTTCAACATCTTTTTCTAGAGGGTTTCCGTCAGGATCTTTTGTGATAATTAGGAGCTGGAAGGGAAGATCTGGTTTGATTGCCCTTGAATCCGATATCAACTGCAGGATTGTATCCGTTTCTGTGATCTTTAATAATTTAGTAGTTTTTTCTTCATGCCCTCCGCCATCGGTGACGGTAATGTTCAGAAGCAGGCTTCCTGCACCTCCTGCACCGTAGGTTCCTGAAACATAATCCACTTGCTTTAGACTGAATTCTTTTATGCCGCCATCTTCTGCTGTTATTGTTGCTTCAAAGGTCGTGTACTTATCCCATTCCCCAACATACCTGTATGCCTCAATGCGTATGTTGCCTTCCACCGGTTTACCGAAAAAATATTGGGCATCTATAACTCCCTTGATTTCTTCATCAACCAAAAACCATTCCTTTGACGTATCTACGTCTATCTTGAATTTGGGTAACACATATTTTTCAACCCTGATATCAAGCACTTCTTCGCTTTCTGAATCATCGATTTTTGCTGTGATCTTCCATGTCCAGAAATTAAGTTCGGTTGCGAGCGGAAGATCAAAGACTGCAACACCTAATATGTTTGTTCTCTCTTTTTTCTTAAATATCTTAATACCTTTCGCATCCTTGATCTCGATTACGATATCACGCTGTAGTGGATACAACTTATTGTTGACAACAAGAACCCTGCCCTGGATTATCTGCCCTGGCTTATAGATGGGTTTATCTGTTTCAATGAAAACTGCAGCATCCTCTATGACCTTTATCTTTCCTTCCATGGTTTTCTCATTGTCTTCGATTATTATCTCATGGTTTCCCTGTTCGATTCCCTCAGGAACGATAAATGACACCACCACCTCCCCTGTATCTGTTGTTTGTGTTTCAAACAACTCTACTCTGTTTTCAGAGGACATAGAAACCTTGACACATTTATTGACTGGGTTACCTCTATTATCCACTGCTTTTATAGTCATCGAGGATTCGCTGCCTCTGAATATTATCTTAGGTGAACGGATCAGGTATTCGGCTTCAACAGCATCTGTTTTATCGCACGGGATAGGTTTATTTGTTAGCGTATGCGTTAATTGGGTTGGAAGAGGTTTAGGTTCTAAAATGGTGGTTTCAGAGGGTTTATCTATGCAGCAGCTAATCAAAACAGTACCTAAAATAGATAGGATAATGATTAATTCAGTTTTCATTTTTTTTCACTATTATTCTTTATTAGCACCTATAAAAAAACATACCAGATTTTATTCGGTAAAGACCGAAAAGAAATCTATACTCCCTGATCCCAGCATTCGTTTTATAGGAAATAACTATAAAATTCTTCAGTCAATTCCTTGTTTCTCAGAAGCCCACCCAGAATCACAGGTGCCCCATACACCCATCATCAAAGCCTGCGACATCTATGCTACATCTATGTTTATTGAGTAGACGCTAAATGCCGCTTCAAATAGTTGAAGTAGTTTCTATTCTCTGTTTTGTCTCCGATGCATCCAGTTGACCGGATTAAATCAATCAGGCCAATTAATACCAGACCAAGACACATGGGGTCTGGTTATTTTCATAATTTGGTTATCTTTAATTCATTTGTTTCCTCATCGTACTCCAGCATTACTTTGTCTTTGTTTTTCAGTTTTAATGCCTCAACCAAATCCTTCGGTAAGGTAATCTGTCCGCCTCCCCAGGGGAGTTTATGGTATCTTCCAGAATCCCTCATAGAAATCGCCTCCACTTAGTTTATGGTATTAATGCTATAAAAAATTATAGGTATTGATTTATTATATCTATTCTAAAACTAAACACTATAGAAATAATATGTTATTATGCAGGTTACTTGTTTTATTTACTTGCCTGTTTTCATTTTTCGCCTGTGTTTCCTCTTCTTTCTTGCGGTTTTATGGCTGGTATGTCTTTTCATGACTATAATATTTGATTAATTGATTAAGTATCATCTGCATCATCCAAATCCAAGCAGCATGCCCCCCTGGTAGACGATGAAGGCAGCAACCCATGCAACAGCTGTTGTATATATTGCAGTAAATGCTGCCCACTTCCATCCGATCTCTCTTTTTATAACTGCGATTGCAACCATGCATGGTGCGTAAAGCAACACAAACACTAAAAATGCATAAGCTGAGAGTGGAGTAAATGTATTTTGTAATTCTCCTATAAGTGTTTCTTCCCCAACAGGGCTTTCAACATCCTCTATGGCGTATAGTACGCCAAATGATCCTACAACCACCTCTTTTGCAACAAATCCAAAAAACAATGAAACAGATGACTTCCAGTCACCAAAGCCAAGCGGTGAAAAAACCGGGGCAATAGCCTTCCCGATCATTCCAACACCACTTTTCTCTGAGCCGTATTCAACTCCTGGTGGCAGGGCTGCTAAGAGCCATATAATGATCATTGTGGTGAAAATAACTGTTCCTGCCTTTTTAATGAATAACCACCCTCTCTCCCATACATGAGTTATTGTTCCGCGTAGGGTTGGCAGCCTATAAGGCGGCAGTTCCATTACAAATGGGGAGGAGAGTCCCTTGAAAAATATTTTCTTTAAAATAAAACCCATGATAATTGCGACAATTATTCCAAGTATGTAAAGAGAATACACAATCATGCTACCTCTCTCTGGAAAGAATGCTGCCACAAACAGGATATAAACCGGTAGTCTCGCGCCACATGACATAAATGGATTAATAAGTATCGTCAAGATTCGGTCTTTTTTGCTCTCAAGCACCCGTGTTGCCATAATTGCAGGTACATTGCAGCCGAATCCGATGATCATGGGGATAAAGCTCTTGCCATGTAAACCAATCTTATGCATTACCCTATCCATTACAAATGCTGCCCTTGCCATGTAGCCGCTGTCTTCAAGGATTGCAATGATGAAAAATAGCATAAAGATAAACGGCACAAATACCAAAACAGATCCGACACCTGCAATTACTCCATCTACTATCAGTGATATTAGCCACTCCGGGGCATTGCCTGATTCAAGTAATCCTACCAGTTGGCCGCCTATAAACCCGATAAATCCATCTACGTAATCTGAAAGAGGGGCTGCAACCTCAAATGTCATATGGAACATCAAAAACATCATACCCAGAAATATAGGAATCCCTAAAATCCTGTTTGTTACAACCCTGTCGATTTGGTCGGATAATGAGACCCTATCGATTGGTTTTTCTACAGCTTCCTTTACAATGCCGTGAATAAACCCATATCTTGCATCAGCAATTATTGTTTCTATATCCTCTCCAAATATGTTTTTCAGGTGTTTTCTTATTTTTTTTGCCTCTGATAATGCAATCTCGCTATTTTTTATTGTTTTTATGAGGCTTATCACTTCCTCGTCATTTTCCAGTAATTTAAGTGCAATCCATCGTGAGTTATATTTTTTTGGGAGGGTTATGTTTTTATCGATAACTTCTGTGAATTCATTAAGATGTTCTTCGACCTCTGTTCCGTAGTTTATGGTCGGAGTTTTGTCTTTTGGAGAGATTTTGTTTTTATTGGTTATGGTATCAACTATGGCGTCTTTTAATTTATCCAGTCCAATGCCCTTGCTTGCAGTAATTCTTATGATCGGGACCTTGAGGAAATTGGAGATCTTTTTTATATCAATTCTTAATCCCTCTTTATCTGCAAGATCAGTCATATTAAAAGCAAGTATGACTGCTGTGCCCAATTCTATTAACTGTGTTGCAAGATATAGGTTTCTTTCAAGGTTTGTACTGTCAATTATATCAACCACAATATCAGGTTTTTCATCCACAATATAATCCCGTGCTATAAGTTCTTCAAGAGAGTATGCGGTAAGTGAATAGGTTCCGGGAAGATCAACAACCTCTATTTCATAGCCCATGTAATCAAAGTTACCCTCTTTTTTTTCAACGGTCTTTCCTGGCCAGTTTCCAACATGTTGCCTTGATCCTGTCAGGGCATTAAATACGGTTGTTTTTCCACAATTAGGATTCCCTACCAGTGCCACTGTCCTCTTTTTTGCCATTTTATTTTGGTTTACTTTAAAATCTCAACCATGATCTTATGGGCCTGCCCTCTCCCTATCACAATCCTTGAATCAAGGACCTTGAGTATCACCGGACCCGATATGCTACTTTTTACTAACTCAACTATTGCACCCTCATACAATCCTAAATCACACAGCCTTTGCTTTAGACCTCTCCCACCTGATATTGACTTGATTTTTACTTTACTTCCATTTCCTGCCATTATGAGGGGGATACTGTTTACCGCTCTATTCAATCTATTTTCAGACATTTTTTTATTATTCTTGTAGCTATGCTTCAAACCTCAACGATTATCTTAGCTGCATCCTCTTTTCTTAGGGATAGGTGGTATCCTTTTATCTTTATATCTATTGGATCACCAAGAGGTGCTATCCTTTCAACCTTTATGGGTGATCCCTTCACCAGGCCCATATCCAATAGTCTCCTGTGCAGTGCACCAGAGCCCCCTACTCTGACAATAACCCCTTCCTGCTTTGGTTTCAGTTTATTAAGTGTGATTTCATTCGACATTTTAATTTTATTTAGGCACTCCTAAAAAATATATTTATATTATTTAGTCGTTAGGTGAATAAATAACAGACCCTAACGAACTTAGAAATATAATATTTGAGCCTAACATTTTTTAGAAACAATTTAGAAAAGGCTAAATCTTCTCCTGCTGATCGCAGGTGAAGTCCCCTGTCTTGCAAAATTCCTTGAAATGTTCAAGCCATTTAGGATATTTAGGTGCTTTATCGACAAATTTCACAAACTTGGTTAATTGTTCGATAGTTTCCGGGCTTAACACATGCTCCAACTCGCATGCGTCCCGGTCTGCTGTTTTGTCAGAGATTAAAAGCACATTCAAAAACTCTTTTATAGTGTTATGCCTTGTTTTCACTATCTTTGCTATTTTTCTTCCCTTTTCTGTTAATGTGACTCCACCATATCTTTCATAGTTAACCAGGCCGTCTTTATCTAGTTTCTTCATCATCTCCGTAACACTCGGAGGCGTCACTCCCAGGTTTCGGGATATGTCTTTTGTTCTTGCGAATCCTTTTTTCTGTATGATGTTGTATATTGTTTCCAGATAGTCTTCAACGCTTTGAGAATACATTTTAGCTTAACCTAACTATTATTAGATAATGATATAGAAAAATCATATATTTTTTTGTCTTTAGATTCAGTTTTATACTCTGCCTACTTTGTCTCCGTTATAGTCTGCTCTATTGTATCTTGTTTTTTTTGGGGGTCTTTAGGTTCAGTCTGACCCGTTGGGATTTTTTTCCAAAATATGTTTTCCATTTCGTTTTTTCCATTTTTCTGAGTTTATTTTTTTAGGATTTCCTAATATTTAATTTAGCTGTTAGGTACATAAAAATTACAAACTAAATAGATTCAATTGAGGCTATAATCAGCCAAAAAATATTCAATTATATTAAGCTAACCTAATAATCTTTATTATATCCCTCTCTAAACTATTGCATCCATACAAACAAGGGAAAATACCTGCAGAGTGCCAAAAAAATGAATGTATTTATATCTAAACAATAAAAGGGATAACATGAGGGTGCAGTTGATTTTGTTGTTTTCCATTGTATTATTTTGCGGATGCATCGGAGAAGAAAAGAATGTATTAGAGTATCAATGTTGGGATGGCACCATTGTTTCGGACTTAATTGATTGTCCTCCAACTACCTCAATTAAACAGACAACCTCAACTACAACCTCTACATCAACAACCCAACTCTGCCAGTGGACTGAGGGAACATGTAGAATGTATTGTTCTAAGGAATGCGGCATCAAACCGTTGGAGCACTGTCAACTTAATGAGACAACATGTATCTGTGCGTTCAGGTGTGGTGTAACCTCAACTACCACTACCTCAACAACCTCAACTACCTTAAAGAGGTGGCTGAGTGAAAAAGAAATCGATGAATCCATGGTATTTGGTGAAGAAAACCGATTTAATCTGTCCGGACTCCTCAGCACCTACGCGTATCCTAACTATACAGTGGGCTATGAGCATGTCATAATCTATACGCCTTCACTTAATCTTGCATTATCTGCTGCGTCGAATGCAAGAGAGTATAGGAAACTATCTGACTCAGAGATTGATGCCTTTGTTGAAGATGAAAAGATAATGTTTCGGGTGAAGCTTTACGGGAACTCACAGGATTTTGCAGATAACATAAAAGCAGTTATAAAGCTTAGAAATAAGATAATTCATCCAGTTAAAACAATACCAGATAATTCACCTGAAACCACTGCATACTGGCCTGATTCACCACCCTATTTTGCAGTAAACACCTACATCTTCAAAGACTACGGGCAAATAGCGGATAGGGTAATACGGTTTACTGTTATAAAATATACTGGAGAAGACGAGTACACAATAAATATGGCTGATTATATATAGATTTTATTTTTTTATCCTTTCAAGAATCTCCTCTACTGTTTCTCTACTGACCTCCAGTTCAAAGGATTCCTGAAGAGCACACTTGACCTCACCTATCCCCTGGATATTTTTTTCTTCCATGACTTTACCCACTAGATTACTAAGGTCTTCTGTAAGATTCCAGGGGAATATAATCCATTTCCACTCTTTTACTTCTTCAGCATAGAAGTCTGGTTTCAGATTTGAGTTTGATTTATGGATGAGGGTTGCGGTCTTCACCTCCTTTGCATTAAGCCTCTTTAGGTGTTCGATGCATACGCTTATGCTTTCACCTGTGTCTGTTAGATCATCAACTAACAATATTTTTTTACCTGATAACTCCATGTTCAATGGAAACTTGAGTTCGGCTTTCCCGCTTTTCGTAGCAGTTATCCCCCAGTGTTCGACCCGTATAGCAAGCAGGTCTTTAACATCAAGTAGGTCAGAGAGATTCACTGAAGGAACCCATCCCCCCCTCGTGATGCCTATGATAAAATCGGGTTCATATCCTGAATCAATTATCTGTTTAGCAACCTTCTCTGAGAGATCCCTCATATCCTCCCATGAACGCAGCTCGCAATTGAGTTTTTCCATCTTTTATCTTATTTATATTTTCATTACTTTAATTTATTGTGTTCATTTATGTGTAATAACATGATTGGTGTGATTGGTGGAACTAGTCTTGCTGGGATGGATCTCCTTGAAGGCTTTGATGCGGCATCCGTAAAAAACAAGTACGGGAGCGTGTATCTTTTGAAAAACACTGATACAGTATTTCTTCTAAGGCATGGTAGGGATAGACTGATCCCTCCTCACATGATCTGTCATCTGGCTAATATTTTGGCGTTATCTGATATGGGTGTTGAGAAGATAATAGCGGTTGGGTCGGTTGGCAGCCTGAAAAAAGAAATAATTCCTGGAAGACTCCTAATTCCTCATGACTACATGAATTTCGGGAGAATAGAAAGCTATTATGATTCAGAGATACGGCATATAACACCTGGCCTGGATGAGTTCATGTCTGGAACAATAACAGATGCTGCAAAAAAAAACGGCATAAATGTATTCGGGAAAGGCGTCTATATGCAGGCGAGGGGTCCAAGGCTGGAGACTCGGGCAGAGGTTTCCTTTATGAAGAATTATGCTGACGTGGTCGGGATGACATTGGCATC
>JAUWTD010000022.1 GCA_030609775.1 Candidatus Altarchaeota archaeon | reverse complement strand
TGCCTCAACAACAGAAAAGACAAAGGCGAATCCGACGTAGACTGCGGAGGACATTGTCCGCCCTGTAGCAGCGGAGAAACATGTGGAGAGAACATGGATTGTTTAAGTGGATTCTGTTATGATAGAGTATGCAAGATATCTGTCTGCAACGACGGATTACAGGGTCCAGAAGAAAATAAGATTGATTGCGGAGGACCCTGCGGGAGCTGTCCCTGGATCAAAGTCGAAACCAAGGGATATATAGGTAAAGAATTAAGAATCGTTGTGATGAATCCCCGAACCGGCCTACTCCTCAGATTAAAAGAACCCAACGGAAAAATCAGGGAATATGATGTAACAAAGAAAGGTTTAAGCACCTATCAGACAATACTGTATCAACCCAACGCAACCGGATTATATCTGCTTGAACTAGAAGGCTACGATGAAAGATACGTTAACGTGAAAAACAAACCAATTATCCCTGGGTTAGAAAGCTTACCTGAGGAAATCCGGAGTCTTCTGCTACCCCTATTAGCTGCATTAGGGGGCATATTGTTCTGGAAGCGTAGGAGAACAAAGGTTGTTGTAGATGAGTCAGCAGTCAAGAAATTCATTAAAGAAGATATGTTAGATAAATTAATTAAAAAATACAGAAAAGTTTACACTGCATCAGACCAAATTTGGAGGGCAGACAAACTCGCCTTCATAGAATTCAACGACTCAGAGATGGTTGCAGCAGAGGATCTCTCAGACAGGTACGGCATCATGTTAACTGATGCGAAAACACTAATTTTATGCAAGAAACTAAGAGCAAAAAAACTTATATCGGATGTGGAATTGCCCGAAGAAATCAGAGAAGGTTTCAAAGGAACAAAGATTGTAAACACTGAAAAAGAAATAGAAAACATGAAAACATAAAAAATCATCTAATATGTCTTTGATTAATCTATCAATATAATATAAACCCCCAAACATAAAAGAGAGATCGGCATCTTCCTATTGTATGGTTTCTGTAAAGTGGGTGGATTGGCTTGAAGAATAGGATATATATCAACTGAATGAAACAATCTGCATTCAAATGACTGCGCCAGAGAATACATCAACGAATCTATCAACCCCAAAATCGTTTATCTACTAAATACCTTTTTAACTCATGCATCCCTATATTTTTAATGTAATAGTTGGGTTTGTTACGTTTGGCGGTGCGTTCAATGAATATTGAAGTATCTATATTTCCTCCTTCGGTCTATCTATATTGTGAGCAGTCTTCGACTGTTCAAGGCACGATAATTAATAAAGACGATTCTACGATTACGTGTTTTTATAGGGGTGAGACTACTGATTATGGTAGTTTGGGTAGCTTACCTCCCGGGGGTTCTATACCCTTTAGTGTTATCATAACAGCGCCAGCTACTGGTCGAGGCAGTTATACCTACTATATCTATATTTTATGTATCGGCCATTATGGGGAACGATATACTCAGACTGAGCCTGTGTCGGTTAGTTATAGGGAGTTATAAGGGGTTATAGGATGAGGTTTGTTAGGTATTCTGAGAAAAAAGAGATCAACGATTTGCTGGAAAGAAAAGCGCTTGATTTGGATGAGGTTATTGTATCTGTAAGACAAATCATAGATGAGGTGCGATGTAACAGGGATTCTGCTTTGGTGGATTGCACAAAAAGATTTGATGGATTTGATCTTTCAAAAGAAAACATAAAGGTACCTGTAAAAGATATAAAAGATGCTTATTCCAAGGTTGGCGGAGAACTTGTAGCTGCTTTAAAACATGCTCACAGGAACATAACCCGGTTTCATGAGGAGCAGATGAAGCATATACCTGATGATTGGAGTGTGGAAATCGAGGGCGGCGTCAATGTCGGGGAAAAAATCACACCAATACATGATGTAGGGGCGTATATTCCTGGTGGCCGGGCATCATATGCGTCAACGGTTTTGATGGCGTGTATTCCTGCGCGGGTTGCAGGTTCAAAGAGAATAGTGGTTGTTTCACCTCCGCCTGTTTCTAATTCTATACTTGTCGCTGCAGATATCTGCGGCGTTGATGAAATCTATAGGGTAGGTGGTGCGCAGGCGATAGCTGCTCTTGCGTATGGTACGCAGTCAATACCGTCGGTGGATAAGATTATTGGTCCAGGTAATGTGTACGTGTTGGCTGCAAAGATGCTGGTCTATGGTAAGGTTGATATTGACATGCCTGCAGGTCCCTCAGAAGCATTGATTCTAGCGGATGATACTGCAAATGTTAGCTTTATTGCTGCCGACATGTTAGCGCAGGCTGAACACGATCCGAATGCTCAATGTATAATAGTTACTGATTCAGAGAGTGTTGCAGAAGGGGTTTGTGAGGAAATTTCAGGGCAGTTAGGTCTAATAAAGTCAAAGGAGACTGCAGAACAGAGCCTAAAAAACGCAGTTATTGTTTTAACAAACAGTATTTTTGAGTCAATAGAATTCGCTAACATGTATGCGGCCGAGCACTTGGAGATTATGACCAAGGAGCCTGAGGTTACTTTCGGGAAAATAACGAATGCTGGAGCCATATTCCTTGGAGAATATTCTCCCATTGCCGCAGGAGACTATGTATCCGGAGGAAACCATATTCTGCCTACTGCGGGTTCAGCAAGATTCTCCTCTGAGTTGAATGTAAGAGATTTCCTTAAGACTTCAAGTGTTCAGAAAATTACCAAAGAAGGGCTAAATAACCTACTTAAAACAATCGATGCACTCTCCTCCTCTGAAGGTTTTGATGCGCATAATAGGTCTGCTAATATAAGGTTTATGTAGGGATCATAAGTAGAGAAATAACTCTTCTGCATCATCCACTATCAGGTTACATCCTCCCTTGAGGAGTTCTATTCTCAGAGCATTTCTCTGTTCTATGTTTGTTACTCCTCCAAGTATCCCTATAAAAAAGAATCCCGCGTTCTTTGCAGACGCAAGATCATCTACTGAGTCCCCTATATAAATTGTTTCTGTATTCTCATGCAGCCTATATTTCTTGCAGATACGTTTTTTGCATTCCAGTAAAGGCTGAGGTGACGGCTTATGTTCTATTGTGTCTTCTCTTGTGACAATCAATTCTGGAGGAAATACCCGTGAGAGGTTGAATCTCTTTAAGCTGAATTCAGTCTCAAAACGTTCTCTCCCTGTTACAATTCCTATATAATATTTCTTTCTTAATTCGAGTAGGGTTGCCAGATCCACAAGTGCGTTCTCCTTTAGGATGAGGCCTTCATCTATGTAAAACCTTGGTTTTTCATTATATTTTTTATGGAATAGTTTCTTTCCCAGATAAATTTCTTCAAATATTCTTTTTATCAGTTCAGTGAACCAGAAGCATTTGGCAGTCTCCATATTTTTGCCATATATTTTGTGCAATACGCTTTCAGCCGAGGACATGCCTCCTCCTTGCTCTTTAATCTTCTCTATTATGGGTTTAAGGTCTAGGTTAATTGAGTTGTTCTTGCATCCGGAACCTAATTCATTTAATGCTTTAAGCATTTCATCTATGTCACCGGGTTTGATTGGATGCGTTGGCTTCCTGATACTATTGTTGTTTAAGAGCTCGGATAGATAACACAAGGTTGCTGCGTAGGCAAGCTCCCAGTCGTCATTGAAGCCTCCTGCCCTCTTAAATCCTTGAATATTTTCTTTACTCATCAATTGTTTATCTATCCTTACGCCGACGCATTCTGAGAAATAATATTGTATGGAATCTATTATGGCTTGCCTGTAAGATTCCTCTACATTTATCAGTACCCCATCAACATCCCATATAATTATTCTATAATACATTCTCTTATTTCTATTATCTCATTTGGTCTTTAAATTCTTTTAACTGGAATCTTAAATTAGTTCATGGAGATTGTGTTTCTAGGGACCTCTGGATGTGTTCCCACAAAACAGAGGAATCTTTCGAGCGTTTTTTTGGATTATCTTAACAAGTATTTTCTCTTCGACTGTGGTGAGGGGACTCAGAGGCAGATGAGGTTTGCAGGTATAAACTTTATGCGCATTGATGATATTTTTATCACTCACCTCCATGCTGATCATTTCCTGGGTTTGGGTGGATTGATTCAGAGTATGGATTTTCTTGAGAGAACAAGGATATTAAATATATATGGTCCAAGTGGGTTACAGGAAACTATGGATCATATGCTTTCGATGGGGACGTTTCAAATGGATTCTATGAGTATTAAAGTCCATGAGATAAAGCCTGGGTTGGTAAAGGAGGAGAAACTCTATGAGATAAGGTGCGTGAAAACAGAGCATACGAAAAACAGTTTCGCGTACTGTTTTGAGGAGAAATCCAAGAGGCGGTTTTTGAAGCAGAAAGCCCTTGAGTTGGGTGTCCCTGAAGGGAGGCTTTTTTCGATGTTGCATAATGGGCATCCTGTTGAAATAGCAGGCAAGGTAATAGAACCTGATCAGGTATTAAGTGAACCCATATTTGGAAGAAAGATTATATATACTGGAGATACGCGGGTCTGTGAGAACGTCATTAAGTTAGCTGAGAATGCAGATGTACTCATCCATGATGGAACCTTCTCGCATGAAGACTTAGAGATCATAGCAAAAACCGGGCATTCGACGGCGGTGCAGGCAGCCCAGGTCGCAAGGAAAGCAAAGGTTAGGCGGCTTTATCTGACGCATATAAGTCAGAGGTATCCTGATGCAAAACGGCTTGAATTGGAGGCAAGGGAGATATTCTCTGAGTCATATGTAGCAGAAGATTTAATGAGGGTAAATGTCGAGAAACACTAACCTAGCTTTTATTTATAAATTTCATTATATCTATCTCATAAAAAATGAAATTACCAAGTATACTTAAGACCTATTGTCCTTATTGTAGAACTCATACTGAGCATGATGTGAAGCTTGAGAAGAAGGGTAAGGCGAGTAGTATGCGGCGGGGTACTCGGAAATATAATGAAGTAAAAAAAGGTTATGTTGGTTCGCCGAGGACGCCAAAAAAAGACGTATACAAGACAGGTAAACGGCCTCTTGCAATACTCACATGTAAGACCTGCAAGAAAAAACAGCAGAAGGCGTATCCATCCCGGACAAAAAAGAAGCCGGAGATAAAGTAAAAATGAATGAAACAAAAAGCAGATTTTTAAGGATTAAATGCGGTGACTGTGGAAATGAGCAGATATTGTTTGATCGTGCAGTATCGCAGGTCAAATGCCTTGTCTGCGAGCGGATTCTTGCAGAGCCCAGGGGCGGGAAAGCAGATATAAAGGCCAAGGTCGTGGACGTGGTGGATAAAGACATATAACCCACATATACTGATTTAAAAGGATTGTATATTCCTTGAGCACACTGCTGATCTCCTGTTTAGGGCCTATGGAGTAGGTCTTGGAAATTGTTTTCAGAATGCTGCAAAAGTAATGGTTTCTTCGATGCTTGATCTTGAATCAGTGAACACAAACTTTTGTTGCATGATTTTCTTTTAGAGATATTGTTTCTTTTTGAGGTAAAAAATTTGGGTTTCAAAAATTTTAATGTGGTTATTACAGAAAACTCAGAGCATATATTGTCTGCGGAGCTTTTTGGGGAAAAATATTCGCAAGAAAAACATGGTAGGGTGTGTGAAATAAAGGCAGTCACATACCCTGGGTTGTTTGTCGGGGAAAAAGAAGGTAAGTGGATTGCTGAGGTACTCTGTGATATTTAGTGGACTGATTCAATACATTTTCTGCATCTTTTAACTGTATCTGATAATATCTTTTCTGTTTTTGCTTCGGAGGTTATCCTGATGCATGGCTCGGTTCCTGAAGCCCTTACAAGAAACCATCCTCCGTCTACTGTGGCTCGTATGCCGTCGATTTCGTTTATGTCTTTAATGTCTCCTCTAAACTCAGATAGAATCCTTAATTTGATTTCTTGCATTAGCTTAGATAGGTCTGAATCTCTATTATAAAAAATTTTTATTCGTTTCACCGGATATTTTTGCAGTTTCTCAAGGGTTTCATAGAATCGGTCCTCAGAAATCATCTTAACGATCTTTGCAGCTGTGAGCGGACCATCCGGGAACATGTGCACCTCTGGAAATATTATGGATCCTGACGGTTCGCCGCCGAAGTCAGCTTTTTCTCTGCATATTGCATCAGCTACGGCAACATCACCTATTGGTGTCCTGATCACTGTGTTACATACGTCCTCGATGCGCATTGAAGCATCCACTGTGGTAACTATCTTATTGTTGCCGTATGCTAGCACCGATAAAAAATTATCCCAGTCGATTAATCTGCCGTTTTTATCTATTGCTGATGATCGGTCGGCATCTCCGTCGTGTACGATGCATATGTCTACTTCATATTTTTTTACGAGTTTGCATGTTTCCTCTAGATTTTCTTTTGTAGGCTCTAATCCGTGGGCGAATACGCCGTCTGTTTCAGTGTTTATTGCAGTAACGCTGCAGCCCATTTTCTTTAAAAGAATCGGTGTTATAACTGCTCCGGCTCCGTTTGAGCAGTCGAGGAGTACTCGCACGGGTTTATTGATTTTGCCTACGTGGTCTATGATTCTGTTGATGTGTTTAACTGTGTAGTCTCTTTTTTTAATTAAGCCGTGTTTTTGTTTGGTGTCGCAAAATTTTTCTGAATAAAATATTTCCTCGATTTCTTTTTCCTGTTGGGGTGTGTAGGCTCTTCCATTGGACCAGAACTTAAAGCCATTCCATTCGGGCGGGTTATGTGATGCGGTGATTACTATGCCTGTGCCGTATTCCTCTGACGCCATCGAGACCGTGGGTGTGGAAGCAATGCTTAGGTCTACTACATCAAGTCCTGCAGTGGATAATGCTGACATGAATTGGTTGGCTATTTCTTCTGAAGAACTTCGTGTGTCCCGACCTACAGCAATTATCTGGTCTTGGGTGTGGGTTGCTAGTGAGTATGCAATCTTTTCTATGAATTCTTTGGTTAACTCATCTGCTAAACGCCTTATACCTGATGTCCCGAAAAGCCTCTTGTTCATGTTATCTATTTTAATTTGAGTTTCATGATTCTGGCAAGCAGTGCCTCTAGTTGTATTCTTTCGTTGGCTCCTTCGATGAGGGCGAAGTTGGTGTCCCCGACGAGGTCTATTATACCTATCTTGGTTTCGTCTTCTACTTCAAGGTTCATAGCTTCCCGGTTCATCTGTAGTAGTATGTCTTCTCCGGACATTCCGTAGGTTATTAGAAGCCTGTCCAGGAGGTTTCTTGCATCAAGAAATTTGTTTTGCAGTGCCAGATTCAATAAGATTCTTATGTCTTCTGGTCTTGCTCTTGAGGCGATAGAGTAAACACTGTCTTCATCAACCCTGCCAAGGGTTGCAGCAGATTGCAGTAGGTTGATGGAATAGCGTATGTCTCCTTCTGAAACATATAAAATGGCATCAAGACCGTTTTGTGTATATTCTATACTCTCTTTTTCTAGTATGTCCTTTAATTTCTTTTCTATATCCTCTTTAGAAACTCTTCTGAATCTAAACACGGAGCAACGTGATTGCAAAGGTTCGATGATTTTTGATGAATAGTTGCAGCTGAGAATGAATCTGCAGCTCTTCGTGTAGTTTTCCATGGTTCGGCGCATGGCATTCTGTGCGTCAGATGTTAAAGCGTCTGCTTCATCAAGGAAGATTATCTTAAAACCGCCTCCGATAGACATTGTTCTTGCAAATTCCTTTATCTTCCCCCTGACAACGTCAATGCCTCTCTCGTCTGAGGCGTTTAACTCTAACAGGTTTCCGGGAGTATCTTTAAATAATTCATTGGTTATGCATAATGCAGATGTTGTCTTACCACATCCTGCAGGTCCTGCGAAGAGGAGATGGGGTAAGGATCCTTCTTTTACATAAGCTTTTAGTCTGTCAACGATTGCATCCTGTCCTACGATGTCGTCAAGCTTTTTTGGCCTGTATTTTTCTGTCCAAGGGAGTTCCATTTTAGAGTAGTGTGTCCTTTTTAGAATATATTCTATTTATAAGATTTAATAATGAAAGCCCAAGAACTATTTATTGTTTTTTTTGGTGTAAAATGGCAAAGCGGCTCAATCTGCCTTCTGTTGAAGAAGAGGTGTTGGAGTATTGGAGTAAGAACTCTATCTTTCGGGAGGTTGTTGAATCCCGAAGAGGCAATAAAAAATTCTATTTCTGTCAGGGACCTCCTTTCACATCAGGTCATGCACATATAGGGCATGCATGGAATCATACGATAAAGGATACGTTCCTCCGGTTCAAGACCATGCAGGGATATGATGTGTTAAGGCGGGGTGGATGGGATACCCATGGTCTGCCGATTGAGGTTAAGGTAGAGGAAACGGTTCTTGGAAGCCGAAGCAAAAAAGAGATTGAGGCCTATGGGGTAGATAATTTTGTTAGTGAATGCAAAAAATTTGCAATCAAGAATATGAATCGTATGACGCAGCAGCTAAGAAGGCTGGGTATCTGGCTTGACTGGGATGATTCATATATGACTCTGGATAGGGAATATATGGAGTCTGTGTGGTTTGGTATACGCCGGGCACATGAAAAAGATTTATTATATGAAGCAGAGAAGGTAATTCATTGGTGTCCCCGGTGTGAGACTGCTATGGCAGGTTATGAGGTGCGGGATGAGTACCGGGATATTACTGACCCTTCGGTTTATGTGAAGGTGAAATTAACTGGTAGGGATGAATCTGTGCTTATATGGACTACAACACCTTGGACTCTGCCTGCGAATACTGGTATTGCAGTCCATCCCGACTTCGATTATGTGCGAGTGAAGGTGAACGGCGAAATCTTTATCCTTGCAAAGGAGCGGCTGCATGTGTTAGATAAAGAGTATGCTATTGTTGGAGAATTTAAAGGAGTGGAGCTTGACGGTTTAGGGTATGGGCCAATACTTGATATTCCCTTGCAGGATGGTGTGAATCGGAGGGTTGTGATGGCGCCTGATCTCGTTAATCTTGAAGATGGTACTGGGTGTGTGCATATGGCTCCAGGTCACGGAGAAGAAGATTTTGAGGTTGCCACACAAACAGGTCTTATGGTGTTGTCGCCTGTGGATGATAGTGGTTGTTTTACTATGAGTCCCTATGAGGGTTTATATATACGGGATGGTAACAAGGTCATAATAAAGGGGCTTGAGGAATCTGGGAGGCTGTTTAGGGAAGAGCCGATAACCCATTCTTATCCGCATTGTTGGAGATGTAAGACCCCTCTGATGCTCAGAATCACGATGCAGTGGTTTCTTGCAATTTCAAAGATAAAAGATGAGCTTTTGGAAAAAAACAAAGAGATTGATTGGATTCCTGCATGGATTGGTTCAGGGCGGTTTGCGAATTGGCTTGAAAACACCAAGGATTGGTGTATTTCACGTCAGAGGTACTGGAATACCCCTCTTCCTGTCTGGCGTTGTGAATGTGGGAAGATAGAAGTCATCGGTTCTTTAAAGGAATTAAAAGAGAAGTCTGTAGGTGAACTGGATGTTGAAACAATAGATCTTCATAGGCCTACAATAGATGAAGTGAAGCTTCTATGTGGCTGTGGGCAGGAGATGGTCCGGGTAAAAGATGTTTTGGATGTGTGGCTGGATTCAGGTTCAGCATCGTGGGCGAATCTGCATTATCCTGCAAGAACGGATTTGTTTGAGGAATTGTTTCCTGTTGATTTCATTACGGAGGGTTCAGATCAGACGAGGGGTTGGTTTTACTCTATGCTTGTTTTTGGTATAATAGCATTCGATCAGGTTTCATATAAGAAGGTATTGTATCATGGCTTCACTCTTGATTCGGAGGGTAGGAAGATGTCTAAATCCCTTGGAAATGTGGTTGATCCGGGGGATGTCGTTGACAAGTATGGGGCGGATGTCTTAAGGTTTTATATGTTGTGGGCTGGAGCCCTGTGGGAGGATCTAAGGTTTAGCTGGGATGGAGTAGGCACTGTAAACCGGTTTATGAATATTCTATGGAATGTTTATTCTTTTTTGGAGACCTATCTGGAGCTTGATGGGTTTGAGGGATCTGATAAATTCGATCTTATGGATGTAGATAATATGGTCTTGGAAAGTGAGGATAAGTGGCTGATTTCGAGATTTAATTCAATGCTTAGGGATGTTACTGATTCTATTGAGCAGTTGAGATTACATGACGTATGCAGGTCAATTCATACTTTCTCTCTTGAATTGAGTAGGTGGTATGTTAAGCTTATACGAGATAGGGTCTGGATAGAAAAAGATGATCCTAGGAAGGTTTCTGTATACTATACGTTACATACTGTGCTCTCCGGGTTGGCTGTTGTTATGGCTCCTGTAACACCTCATTTATCTGAATGCCTCTATAGAAAGCTTACGGGGGGTAGAAGTGTCCATCTTCTGGATTGGCCGACTGTAGACAGTGATCTAATAGATTCTGAGCTGGAAGAGGAGATGAGGGTAGCGCAGGATATAACTGAGTGTGTTGCAGCAGCAAGACAGAAGGCGAAGATAAAGCTTAGGTGGCCTATTTCAAGAATTATTGTCGCTCCAACGGATAAGCTCAGGGTCGGCAGGGTGGAGCATTTGATCCTTAAGGCATCGAATGCGAAGGAATTGACGATAGAACGTATTGAAGCGGAGGTGTCTGTGAAGATTAATTATCCCATCCTTGGACCGAAGGTTAAAGGAGACATAAATAAGGTTTCAAGCCTTCTCTTAGAGCAGGATCCTGCTTTGGTGAAAGAGAAAATGGAGGCAGAGGGTGAATATATGCTAGGTAAATTTGTGTTAGTTAAAGAGGATCTGGTATTTGAAAGTTCCATGCCTTCTGAGGTCATAGCTGAGGAATTCTCCGGAGGCATTGTTTACATTGACTCAAAACTTGATGACGGCCTTTTTTCCGAGGCGATGGCAAGGGAGGTAATCCGGAGGATTCAGGAGATGAGAAAAGAACTTAACCTCAGTGAGTTAGAGAAAATAGCAGTGTCTGTGGAATGCAGCGGAGATTTTAAGCAACATATCCTGGATAACAAGGAATTTATTGGAAACGAAACTAGAAGCTGTGTAACCTTTGGTAATGTTGAGGGTAATGTTGCCTCTGCAGGTGAAAGTGGATTCTTTAAGAGGGAGTGGCGCATAGAAAATAATTCTGTAATAATTCACATAAAACGGTAGGTATATTTTTAATTGAAATACAATATATTTGAAAAATGGCAGGTTCAAAAGGTTATAGGCGGGGAACGAGGAATCTGAGGGTAGGTGCAAGGGATCGTGGTAAGATAAAGATTCGCAGGTATCTTCAGAAGTTTCTGGAAGGTGATACGGTTTCAATATCAATTGATCCGAGTTATCAGGCAATACCTCATCCGCGGTTTAAAGGGAAGAGTGGAAAGGTCACCGCTAGACAAGGTAGATGCTATTATGTTCAGATAAGGGACGGTGGGAAGATAAAAAATATTCTTGTTGCACCTGAGCATTTGAAGGCTATTGTGTCCTGATTTTTCCCATCTCTTATGCATTTGGATTTTTTTTTTGATTTATATGGTGAAACCAATATTTAATCTATAATATTTTTTTTAGGTAGGTGTAGAATGAAGGTCATAAACGAAAGGAATATTTCCCTTGCAGGGGTTAGAAAGATTCTTGAGGATAAAGAGAAGACATACGTAAGTGCGGACATGGAATTGTTCTATGAGCAAAAACGCGCTCTGGAGCATGCAAGAAGGTATGCTAAACTCTCTTTAAAGGATATTGAGGAACTAAGGAAGAAGATTGGTGAATTGGATATGGGTCTTTCTGAGGGTCAGGTTGTGAAGATATGTGATTTTCTCCCAGAAGATGTAGATGATGTTCGTGCAATATTTGCAAAGGAAAGGTTTAAATATAGTAAAGAAGATATACAGAAGATACTTGATTTGATTGCAGGGTATCGTTGAAGAGTTTTTTGGTGGTGGGAATGAATAAAGACGAAAACGTTAGAATACTTGATTTTTTACCGAGAGGTAAGTCTGAGGTTCCTCCACACAAGAGGAAGCCAATCGTTCAGGCTGTCGGTGATATGTATTTTTCCTTGCTTGAGATGGTTCCAAGATCTGATGTCTCATTTGAAATAGGTGATAGTGTTTACATAGGGGAGGGTGTCCGGGACAAGATAGATCATATAGAGAGAAGGATAAAATATGAGTGGCTTACACCTACAGCTAAGACTGAGTTAAAGATTATTCTTGTGGATATCGTCAGGAATCAGGAGGAGCGGTTTATCAAATTCTATAATACTGCTGGCACAATAAGCACAAGACTACATAAACTCGAAATTCTTCCAAGGATTGGGAAGAGGCATCGGCAGGATATTCTTTCTGAGAGGCAGATTGAGTTATTTAAGAGTTTTGAGGATATGCATGCTCGTATGAAGAATATACCTGATCCGGTGAAGGTTATTGCAGATAAAATCCTCGAGGAAATAAAAAGAGAGAGTAAATACTATCTATTTGTTCCGTTTATCCGGGAGGAGACAAAGTCTAGGCATAAGTGGTGATGTTTTTTTTAGGTTATTTAAATATCAAAACTAAATCTATAGAGTGCGTGTGGGTAATTAATAGGGTAATACTAGCTACTTATGGGTTGTAATAATGGTAAAAATAGAGATTGAGACGGATAGATGTATCGGTTGCGGAGCGTGTGTGAATGCGTGCCCTGTTTCTCTGTATGAGATAGTTGATGGAAAAGCGAAACTTGCTGGAAACACTGATGCATGTATTCTCTGCAGGGCGTGTGAGAGTAGCTGTCCAGTAGGCATTATAAAGGTAACTGAATAGGGGGTGGTATAAATGGCCAAAGGAGATGATAACGTGGTTTTTATAGGTAAGAAAGGGATAATGAGCTATGTTTTGGCAGTTGTTACACAATTCAATAACGGTGAAGATGAAGTGATAATAAAGGCGCGTGGTAAAGCCATTAACCGTGCTGTTGATGTGGCGGAGGTTGTAAAGCAGAGGTTTGTTCAGGCTGCTAATACAACAGACATTAAGATAAGCACGGAAGAAATCGAGGGCGACGAGGGCATAGTGAAGGTTTCAGCAATAGAGATAACTCTAGATAAAGGTTAAAATAAGATTGAAATGAATCTACCTATATGTGTTATATGTGCAAAGACCGGGGTTTTGTGTAATGTATGCGAAAAAAAGCTTAACGAACATAAGATCTCGGAGCTGGATGTTGAACTATCTAAACTACTTCATACTATAGGAAAAGGGGAGATAGGTTTTGATCGTGCAATAGATACAAATAAGTTCATCATAATACTCACAAAAAAAGAGAACATAGGTAAGATCATTGGTAAGAGTGGTGATAACATACGGCAGTTATCAAAGGATTTAGGGAAACCTGTTAGGGTTATAAGTACTGGTGATTTGCAGGAGACTATATATGATTTTGTTGCCCCTGCAAGGATTCTCTCGATAAATACTGTGTATAAGCCTGATGGCTCAACCGTTCAGAGGGTGAGGATAAATAAGAAAGACAAAAAAAAGCTCAGGATGAGTCTAAAGGAGATAGAGAAGCTTATTGCTTCATTAACTGATGACAAGGTGGAGATATCATTTGAGTGATATTTTATCTGATTAAAATGCGTTCTCATTATTCTGGGGAAATCACCGGTGAATTTGACGGGGAAAAGGTTATTCTTTCTGGCTGGGTCCATGAAATAAG
The DNA here is from genome assembly GCA_030609775.1 of Candidatus Altarchaeota archaeon. Classification (GTDB taxonomy): domain Archaea; phylum Altiarchaeota; class Altiarchaeia; order IMC4; family QMZM01; genus JAUWTD01. The sequence continues at coordinate 6,214 of JAUWTD010000022.1, read as the reverse complement.
GGACATGGGTAAGCTTAAGTTTCTAATCTTGAGGGATAGAGCTGGATTTATTCAGGTAACTGCAAAAAAAGGTGTTACTGATGATAGTATTCTCTCTATGATTGCTGGTCTAAGTAAGGAGTCAGTTATTGTAGTGGAGGGTATTGTGTCAAGTAATAAGATAGCACCTAATGGGGTGGAGATTAAACCCGGGCAACTTGAAGTCATAAGTAGGGCTGCTTCACCGCTCCCATTGGATGTGACGCAGAAGGTTGATGCTGACATGGATACTCGGTTGAATAATAGATTCATGGATTTGCGTAAGCCCCGGATTTCTAAAATATTTTGGCTCAGGAGTGAAGTCATATGGGCTGGACGTGATTTTTTAAGGAAGGCTGGTTTTGTTGAAATAAATACTCCAAAGATTATAGCGAGTGCCTCTGAGGGTGGGACTGAGTTATTTCCTATATCCTACTTTGACAAGGAGGCGTTTCTTGTTCAGTCCCCTCAGCTATACAAGCAGATGATGATGGCTTCAGGTCTCGACAGGGTCTGTGAGCTTACAACATATTTCCGGGCAGAAGAACATGACACTCGGAGGCATTTAAATGAGGTGACTGCGTTTGACTGTGAAATAGCGTTCATCAAGGATGAGTCTGATGTCATGGACATGCTTGAAGGTCTTGTGCTTTCAATGATGCGCAAGGTCGGGGAGTGTTCAAATGAATTAGATATTTTAGGGGATGAACTAACTGTTCCTAAAAAAATCGATAGGCTGACATATGATGAAGTGCTCAAGCTTCTTGGAAGTAACGGGAAAAAGATTCCGTGGGGTGATGATCTGGATACTGAATCAGAAAAACTTCTCGGTAATTTAATGCATAAAGAATATGATTCAGAACTCTATTTTATAACAGGGTTTCCTTTGGAGAGTAAACCTTTTTACACTATGCCTTCTGTAGACGAAAAATATTCCCGGGCGTTTGATTTAGGCTACAAAGGTGTTGAAATATCTTCGGGTGGACAGAGGATCCATGATCCTGATCTTCTGGTGGAACGGATAAAACACCTTGGTTTAAACCCTGGAGACTTTGAATTCTATCTCCAGGCTTTCAGGTATGGTATGCCCCCGCATGGCGGTTATGGTTTAGGTATGGATCGGATTATGATGCAACTCCTTAATCTTCCTATACGTGAAGTTGTTTTGTTTCCGCGGGACCGGCATCGTCTCACCCCCTAAAAATGATGAGAACTGAGACAAAGAACCTCCTTTATGCAGTAATCCTAATTTTTATATTGATTTTAGTAGGTACTGTGGAGTATATGCTGCTTGAGGATATTGGATTACTTGATGCTCTTTACTTTACAATAGTTACTATAAGTAGTGTGGGCTCCTGTGATGTTCTGCCTTCATCTGCTGAATCAAAAATATTTACTATGTTCCTTATCCTTACTGGTTTAACTCTTCTATTCTATCTTGTTAGCGCTCTTGTTAGAAATCTGGTGGAGGTAAGTCTACCTGATATATTTCTGTTTAGGAAAATAACTAATAGGTTAAAAAAGATGAAAAATCATGTAATTCTATGCGGGTACGGTGATGTAGGAACTCTTATAGCGGACAGTCTCGGAAACAAAAGCGTTGTAGTAATCGAAAAAGATGAGGAAAAATTCAATAAGATAATCAAGAAAGATTTTGTTGGAGTGCACGGCGACTCAACAGATCCTGCGATACTTGAATCTGCCCGAATAAGTGAGGCTAAAGCAATAGTTATAGCATTGGATTCTGATCCGGATTCAGTGTATACGATTCTGACAGCAAAGGAGTTAAATCAAGGTATAGCAATCTATGTACGTGCGAACGAGAAGGCATCTGGAAGCAAGATGAAACGGGCTGGAGCAAATTATGTGATCTGTTTGCCTGCACTCGGAAGCCGTGAGTTACTTAAGGCGATGGAGGTAAAATCTAAGATTACTTAGGTGATACGCTTTTATATTTATTTCCGAAATCAATTAACTTAATTGGAAGAGAAGATGTATAGTCACACAAAAAAAGTAGGGAGTGTTGGAAGATATGGTCCGAGAATCGGCCGTAAGCTCAGAGATGAGATAAAGAAGGTTGAGGATCTCCAGAAAACGAGTAAATGTCCTGACTGCGGCAAGAAGGTTGCCAGGGTATCTTCGGGTATATGGGAGTGCAGATCATGTGGTGTTAAGTTTGCTGGTGGTGCGTATACTCCAACGAGAAAAAGATAAAATGACATATGCATGTATTGAATGTGGTGCGGAAGTAGAATACGATTATCTGATTAAACATAGGCTGAAGTGTACGAAATGCAGAGTGAAGAGATCCAACATATGGATCAAGAAAAGGCCCGCTATTAGTAAAACAATAGTTGCGAGATGAATCACTTGAATATCTCATTAAATGTTTCATCAGAGAATGCAGATACTTGTTGTAAAGCCGTTGGGATGGAGACTGAAGGCGGTATGCTACATAGGTCAAAGGTAACTCTTAACCATGAAGAGGGTTTATTGAACTTTAAGGTAGATGCAGTGGACTTAACTGCTTTACGTGCCTCAATGAACACCTATCTAAGATGGATAGATATGTGTATAAATCTAATCGGAGATGATTAATATGGATATGCCAAAACAGGTTCAGGACAAGATAAGCCAATTTCAGGGGCTTCAGAACCAGATGCAGGCCATGGTCTTACAAAAGCAACAAATGGTTTTGCAGTCTGCAGACATTGGAAATGCGCTCGCTGCGCTTGAAAAAATAGATAAAGAGAAGTTATACAAAGCCATTGGACCTCTTTTTATTGAAGCAGGTAAAGAGGAAACTGAAAAAAAGTTAAAAGAAGACAAGGAATTACTTGATACGCGGGTTAAAATCCTCGAAAAACAGGAAAAAAAGCTTGTGGATAAACTGAAGGAATTGAGTGTGGAAATCCAGTCAGATTTACAAGGCGGGGCGCTCTCAGGGTAGTTAATTTTTCTATTTTGTTCAGATGATGACACCGACCCAGGCTGATTTTGGGATGATAAGGGTAGCTGCTGATGAACTATATTCTCTCTCTTATGATTGTGTTGACTCTATCTTGCAGTTCACTTATTGATCTGGTGTTCTTGATTCTGAAATTAGCCATCTCGCAAACTTCTTTAAGTTGGCGTTCGGTTTCTCTTTTTTCTGACTCAATAAATTCTTCAAAAGAAATGTTGTGTTCGCCTTTTTCAGCTCTTTTGATGCATCGGTCATATCTTGTTTTCTGTGGGGTGTCAATGTATATGAGGATACTGTTTTTAAACTCTCTGAGCATTTTAACCTCGTTTTTGTATCTGATGCCGTCGATTATAATAATCGGTGAGTTGACGCATTTAATGTCTTCTTTGAATGCGTTAACGAGAACATCTTCTCCGACGGCGATTCTGAGGGCGTGACCTAGTTTTTGCAAGGTTTTCCTCTCTGAAGGTAGATGGAGTCGGTCTATGATATCCATGAGAATCTGTGAGAACCTCATCTGTTTTGCTCCGAACCTATTGTGCAGGTAATCACTCACAATGGTCTTCCCTGATCCCATTCTTCCAGATAAGCCAATAACTAATGCCATCTTTTTTTTTTTAGTTGATGTTAATCTTTAGATGATTGTAGTATAAAAAAAATATGCTACATTTAATAATAAGATTTAATAATAGTGAGATATGGGATAAAATGAATAAAAAGCTAATAGAGGGAATACAGAAACTTAAGGATGAGCAAAATGCCATTATTCTGGCACACAACTATCAGCCCGGTGAAGTGCAGGATATAGCAGATTATCTCGGAGATTCATTGGAGTTGAGCCGGACTGCAGCCCGAACGAATGCAGACGTCATAGTATTATGTGGTGTGCATTTTATGGCAGAGACTGCGGCGATTTTGTCTCCAGAAAAAAAAGTTCTTCTTCCAGATCGTAATGCAGGATGCCAGATGGCGGATATGATAACTGCAGTGAAGCTAAGAGAATTAAAAAAGGATTATCCTGACGCCGTTGTGGTAGGTTATGTGAACACAAGTGCGGCAGTTAAGGCAGAAATGGATGTTTGTTGTACGTCATCTAACGCAGTTGATGTAATCAACTCCTTAACTGATGTAGAAGAGATAATCTTTGTTCCTGATAAGTATCTTGCAGATTATGTCTCACGGAAGACCCGAAGAGACTTTATTGTATGGGATGGGTATTGTCCAACACATGCACACATACGACCAGAGCATATCCTGGAGAAAAAGAAGCTTCACCCTGGTGCGGAAGTTATAGTTCATCCCGAGTGTATTCCTGAGGTAATTAATCTTGCTAATAAGGTTCTGTCGACTGAGGGGATGTGTAGGTATGCGCAGGAGACTAACACAAAAGAATTAATTATTGGAACAGATGTCGGTATACTCCACAGATTGGAGAAAGAAAACCCTCAAAAAAAGTTTTATCCTGCATCAAAGAATGCAATATGCCCCAACATGAGGGTCATAACCCTCAAGAAGGTTCTATGTGCACTCGAGGAAATGAAATATGTCATCAATGTTCCGGAAGATATACGAATTAAAGCTCGGCATGCACTCGACAGAATGCTTAAAATAGTATAGGAACACAGTGAGAGTAAAAACTAAATTGATGGATGCAATCAGGGGATGGATGAATTAATAAAATATTTTAATGGGTTTAAGGATAAGAATGCAGCTGTTGCATTTTCTGGTGGGGTAGATAGTTCGCTTGTTGCATTCTATGCAAGAGAGTTTGCTGATGCAGTGTTTGTAAAAACAGAGTTTGTTCCACGATACATGTTAAAGACTGCTAAGGGGTTTGCAGAGAACTTTGGGATAACCTATAATGTTATTGACTTAGAACTTTTAGAGGAGATAAAATATAACTCAGTGGATAGGTGTTATCTTTGCAAGAAGAGGATCTTTCAAAAAATAAAATCCAAAGGTTATGAAGTGGTTTTTGATGGTACGAATGCAGACGATCTTGGAGAGGATAGGCCTGGGCTTGAGGCTGTCCGGGATGAAAGGATTTATTCGCCTTTAGCAGAGCTTGGTTTAGGTAAAAAAGATGTTCGAAAGATCATGTTTAAGATAGATAAAAAAGTTGCGCAGCAGCCGCAAGAGACGTGTCTTGCGACGAGGATTCCTACAGGGTCTCAATTAACTCATAAAATGTTGGCGAGGATAGATAAGGCCGAGGATTTCATCAGATCTATTGGCGTAAGCAGGGTGCGGGTTAGGGATCATTTTCCTCTTGTGCGAATACAGGTTCCATTGGATGAATCTGTGATTGTCTTTAACTCAAAAGATCTGGTTCAACAGCTCAAGGATCTTGGATATAGGTTCATTACATTTGATTTGGAGGAATTGAGGTGAAAAGAATATATCTGGATCATGCGTCAACGACGCCTGTTGATCCTTTGGTTGTGGATGTGATGCTTGCGTATTTTACGGAAATATTCGGGAACCCCTCAAGCATGCATTCATTTGGGCGTGAAGCTAAGTGCGCTCTTGAGGATTCCCGTGAGAGGGTAGCTAAGGCAATCAATGCAGATCCGGAACAGATAATATTTACTTCAGGTGGAACTGAGTCAGATAATCTTGCAATAAAGGGAACAGCATATAAAAGCAGGAAAAGGCACATTATAACAAGTTCTATAGAACATAAGGCTGTATTGAATACATGCAAGTTCCTGGAGCTCAACGATTTTGATGTGACATATCTGTCAGTGGATAGGCAGGGTCTGGTTGACATTCAAAAACTTGCTGATTCGATAACTGAAGATACTATGCTTATATCTATAATGCATGCAAACAATGAGATAGGAACAATCCAGCCGATAGAGAAAATTGCCCGGATTGCAAGGGAAAATGACGTATTATTTCATACTGATGCAGTTCAGACTGCAGGGAAGCTTCACTTGAACATGAAAAAAACAGGTATAGACATGTTATCTATTTCATCCCATAAACTTTATGGGCCTAAAGGTGTAGGGGCATTGTATCTAAAGGAAGGATCTGAATTAGAGTCTTTGATGCATGGTGGAGGGCATGAGGGAGGTTATAGGTCTGGAACAGAGAATGTTGCCGGGATTGTTGGTTTCGCGCATGCATTCGAGCTCTCTGTAGGGCGAATAAATGAGGAGTTAAGAATGCTTACAAACTTGAGAGACACCTTGATTAAGGGAATTCTCAAGATAGATGGAAGCTGGTTGA
>JAUWTD010000069.1 GCA_030609775.1 Candidatus Altarchaeota archaeon | reverse complement strand
TTATCAGTGGTTCTATTGCTTTTTTGTCTCCTATTTGTCCTAGTGCGTCTGCTGCGCTCCCTCGGACATATTGGTTTTCGTGTGTGGTGAGTATTTTTATCAGCGGTTCTATTGCTTTTTTGTCTCCTATTTGTCCTAGTGCGTATGCTGCCCTCCCTCGGACATATTGGTTTTCGTCTGTGGTGAGTATTTTTATCAGTGGTTGTGTTGCTTTTTTGTCTCCTATTTGTCCTAGTGCGTCTGCTGCCCTCCATTGGACATCTTGATTTTCATCATCTAAATCAGTTATTAGCTGACCTATGATCCTATCTGGTTTGATTAGTGCAAGTACATTCATTGCTTTTTCTTTTAGAGACGTGAATTCGGCATTTTGATAGAGTGACCACAGATTATCTATGATTTCAACCCTAAGCCTTTTCTTGGTTTTATCTGCGTCTGCGATACATTTTCCGAAAAGCAGAAGATTACTGTGGAATATGTCTTCTTTAACCTTCTTTTCGATTTCTTTAATTAACTGGGATGCGTCTTCTTTTATCCCTGCAAAGAGCAGAATAATCTCTTCCCACCACGGATTATCAATGTTATCTATTAATGTTTCATAGTCGTTGCTTTTTTCTAGTTCTAATGCAGTGAAATACTCCTGAAACGACAAATGAAGAAAATCATAGCTGTCTATCGACTGCTGCCTGAGCAGATGATTTCTTGCATATATTTCATTAAGAAATGGTTTAGCATCCTCCTCCTCTAAACCGACATCTGGAAGATATTTTATCATTTCGTTGAGTATTTCATCTTCAGACAAAACTCTTTTTTCTTGTTTATGGAACTGCAACGCAATTTTTCTGAGTATGAACTTTTTCTTGTCAAATGTATATGGTGTTTCAAGTTTTTTTTGAGCATCCCATGTACTCAACAAAACTTCTACACAGCGTTCATACAAATCCACCCTTCTCTGTGGCAGTTTCTTCTTATCTTTTTCATAGATAATTGCTATTATTGCTACCATTAATGGATTTCTGGCGATTGCTTTTATTCTTTCGTTCTCACTGATTGCAGTATATACTGAATTGGCTTTCATATTATCATTGAACCAATTTTTGATAAACTTTTCTATCTGCTCATCATCAAATTCCATTAACTCTAATTTAGTGAACCCTTTAAGCTCATCATGATACCCCGCAACCCGGGAAGTTACAATAATCTGATTTCTTGGATATTTTTTTATGAACTCATCGATTAATTCAGTGACTTTATCCTGGTTTTCTTTCGTAGCCAACTCATCAAACCCATCAAGAAGAAGCCGACACTTACCTGCTTTTAAATCGTCTCCTATAAACTTTTTTGCATCAGGAAACTCGAATTCCTCAAATACTTTATCTAAGTACTGCCTTAATGTCTGCTTACTATCCAGAAGTTTACTCAAGATCACAAGAACTGGTACAGTTACTCTCTCCTGCTTGTTTAAGTTCTCTTTGCAGGATCTGAGTGCAAGGTGTTTTATGAGTGTGGTTTTACCTGAGCCTGGAACACCGACGATAACTATCCTATCGAATTTTTTCATAACTTCATCAGAATCAAAAATCTGCTTCCGTTTAATCTCCTCTTTCATACGTTCAGATATATGAAGCATATCTCCCTCTAATTTGATGGCTTCATCTTTTTCAGGTGGAATTTCCTGCCCCGAAGCAGCTTTATCAACCAATTTAAGGGAAACATAGATCTGTTCAAGTGGCATAGGCTCCACTCGACCAAGCGCAGAGATATCTGTTATCTGCGCAAATTTGGATTTCATCGCATTAAAATATTTTGTGAAGTAATCATATTCATCCCAGAAGTAACTAGGTAAATGCTTATCAACCAATGATACTATCTCATCTCCGTCTATAAACCGCATTAACTTTCCAAGATTATTCTGTTCTAATTCACCTTCTATTGATTGCTGGGCATTTGTACTGATTTTTCTCGAAGTTATAATCAAACATCTGTCGATCTTCTTTTTTTTGCCATCTGTTTTATCTGTGAAAGGAACACCAAGACACTTTTTGGTTTGCGATAGAATGTCAAAGATATTTCTCGTTTTTATATCAATAACCTTTAACTGTCCCCCTGTATATTCTATGTGACCAAAAGAATCCTCACTATAATATATAATATCTTTACCATACTCAAGAACTCCATGATAATCCATAACATTTCCAAATCCCATACCCTTAAATAGAGGTATTATCACCTGTCTCCTGAGAGTCTCTTCATTTAACTTTTGTATATACTTTAATTTCTGCTGAAGATTCATGTTATCCCCTTTAATTTGTGTGTGTGGTGCTCATTTGTTATGAGTGAATTCAACGACTTTTTCTAAAACTGTTAGATTATTTGTTTCATAGATATTTATGCCTCTTTTTTTTGTGGTGAATTGGTTGTATGTGGATAATTTATCGATGAGAATACAAAAAAAATAGCTAAACTTCAGGAAAAATGATTGCACTAAAATTTATAACCTCTGAAATCAAATACTTTCCTTAGAAGAGAAGAAGAGAGAAAAAAAATAAAGAAAATGAGTGATTTGGTTATAAAAAACGCTAAACTTGTTTTATCTGACGGAGTCTTTGAGGGAGGACTCCTAATCGAAGACGGGAAAATAAAGAAGATAACCTCTGATTCTGGTCTGCTTAAAGCCGACAAAGTAATAGATGCCAACGGAAACTACGTTCTCCCCGGATTAATAGATGCGCACGTGCATTTCAGGGAACCGGGTTCAAGCTCCAAAGAAGACTGGTTTACCGGATCCTCTGCTGCGGCAGCAGGCGGAGTCACAACGGTCCTCGACATGCCTAACACGCAACCTCCCACGTCAACAATAGAACAACTAAACCGGAAAAGAGAAATCGCCCAATCCAAATCAATAATAGACTACGGATTCCATTTCGGAGCATCCGCAGACAACCTAAATGAACTATCTGCGTTAGAAAACAATGTAGCATCGGTTAAATTCTATATGAGCGAAACCACCGGAAGCCTAAGGGTAGACAACGACGCAGTAATCTTTGAGGAATTCAAGCTTCTGGCAGATAAAAAAATATTGGCTACAATACATGCAGAAAACCGCGACATGATCCAATACTGGACAAATAAACTAAAGGAAAAAAAAGAAGCAAACGCCATAGATTACACCAACACACGGCCAAACATATGTGCAGCAGATGCCCTAAACCAGATGATGTATCTTTCTAAGATGGCTGGAAACCGGATACATTTCTGCCACGTATCCACCCGAGAAGAAATAATGCTACTCAAAAACTCCAAAACCGAAAAAATCACCGCAGAAACAACACCACACCACCTCTTCCTGACCAAAGAAGACATAAAAAAACTTGGAAACTACTCCAAGGTCAACCCTCCGCTAAGATCAATTGAAGACCAAAAAAAACTATGGGATGCAGTCCACTCAGGCTTAATAGACATTATATCAACAGATCACGCACCCCACCTACCCGAGGAAAAAAACCGCGACATACTAATGGCGAGCGCCGGAATGCCTGGCGTGGAAACCATGCTACCCCTCCTACTAAACGAGGTGAACAAAGGCAACCTAAAAATAACAGATATAACCCGGTTGACTGCTGTAAACCCTGCGAAAATATTCCAGATAAAAAACAAGGGAATGATAAAAGAAGGATACGACGCAGATCTTGTTATCATAGACCTGAAAAAAGAGGCCAAGGTAGATAACTCTAAGTTACTGACCAAATGCGGGTGGAGTCCCTTCAACGGCAGAAAACTGAAAGGCTGGCCGACAAAAACATTCGTCCGAGGCAACAAGGTATTCGATGAAGGCAGCATAATAAAGACGCAAGGAAACGAAGTAACATATTTCTAAAATGAGGAACAAAATATTCATAGTCCTTCTTATGGTGGCCTCATGTGTGGTTTCTGCACAAACTACAGGAGACTATCTTATTTTTGGAGGAAATGAGTATGTGACACCTCCCCTGTTGCCTGCAGAAGAAACCTGGATAGAATTAACTCTTATAATAAAGGATATTGAACAAAACCTTATCGGAAACAAACACATCCTCTTAGAGATAGAAAACAAAAAAGAAAACAAAAAAGAGAACACGCTAAGATACAGCAACGAAGACGGCCGAATTACGTTGAATCTAAAACCTGGCGACTTCTGGCTGACAGCTAAACTTGACGACTTCACCACACCTGGAAAAGATTACGTATCTGCTGAATTCAATATACTTTTAGATAATTCAACAACAACAGACCTGCTTATGTTCCCTGTAGGCAGCATAAAAGGAAACGTCTACAACAAAGCAGGGGAAAGAATAGTCGATGCAAAGATTAAAATAGACTGCGGCAGAGACTACGGAGACAAAAACACTGTCTCAGATGATTTCGGCTCATTTTCTTTCGAATATGTTCCAGCAGCTACCTGCGAGGTATCGGCCTTATCTGATGGCAAAGTAGGGGCTACTTTAGTAAATGTAAGCTGCGGCGAACTAAAAACAGCCGACATAATCCTTGGCCAAGAGATAAAAGATAACCGATTCAATTTTATGCTTCCATTAATTGGCGTATTTGTTTTAATTGTTGCAGCATCTGTATTTTATCTATCAAACAAAAACAAGAAAACCCCCTCGACCGAGGAAAAAGACAAAATAAAAGTAACTGCGAGAATGCAGGACATAATCCAGACATTAACTAGCAGGGAAAATGACATCGTGGATTTACTTATAAAAAACAATGGAAGGCTTACGCAGGCAGAGATACGCCACTTTCTAAAGATCCCCAAGGCCACCATCTCCCGGGATATCCGCACAATAGAACAAAAAAAGATTATTGAAACAATCAAAATAGGCCGAAGCAAGGATGTGCTGCTCACCGAATGGTTCCTGGACAAAAAAAGGTAATTACCGGGCAATAGAATCCAAATAAGACGGTTTGGAACCTTTACTGAATGATTTATCCATACCTTATTCTTATATCGTTTCATTCAAGGTTTAATTAAATAAAAAAAAAATAAAATGAAAAACAAAAAAAATTATTTGATAACAAGCATTATTTTAGCTTGTCTGATATGTGCGATTAGCTCAGCTGTGCCGAATACTACAACATCTGCTATAGGCAGAAGCGATGTAATGCTTCAAACAAAAGCGGTTTCGATAGATAATACTAAAAGCATCACATCTGATGTTGAAGTATACAGTGAAATACAAATACAAGTAACTTCACCGGAGGACCGGGAAACTGTTTCAGGAACCATCCGGGTAGCTGCAACCGCCAAAGGATTAGATAAATTAGATGATATGTTCCTCACCTTGGCAGGAGAACAAATAACCGGGCGTTTTCAGATGAGTCAATGCATCGAATCTGCAGCCATGTCTTCAGAGGATCCCAAAGGAACCTATACAAAGTACACAAAAACATGCTGGTATAGCTGGGACACCTCCTCTTGGAGAGGAGAGAGAGTTACTTTAACTGCAAGCATATCTGATGCTAACGGAAACAGAGACAGTGATTCAATAAAGGTCTATGTATCCTCGACAGAAGACTTCGTAGACCTTGACATTTATCCTGAAGTACAAATAATCGAGGCAGGTAATCTGGCCGAATACAAGATAACCATAACAGACAACCACCCCCTGATGAGGTGCGGGATTGCATTAGCAGATAACCCAACCCCGACCGTCAATGAAATTTCAGCAGCAGAGATTTCAGCTACAAGCGCCGGCGAAGAAAACATACAAAGATGCATAGTATATTATACCTATGATCTGGAGGTCACCGGGCTTCCATCTGATGCAGAGTATCCAAAAAGCGTAACAGTCTACCAGGGAAGCTCTAAAACAGTTATATTAACAGTTAAATCTACAGATATTGGAACCTACCGGTTCACAGCTAAGGCAACATTATTAAATAATCAAGGGGTTTATGATTCAGATTCAGCAACCCTCATAGTGAACGAATACCGAAACTGCAATGCAG
>JAUWTD010000039.1 GCA_030609775.1 Candidatus Altarchaeota archaeon | reverse complement strand
GACCTATTAATCCAAGAAGGTTTAAGCCGAATACTTCTATCATTTTTTAGGTTACTATCATGTTTGTTAGTTTACTGATCTTCTGTACTATGATTCTTGATCCTACTTTTGTTATCCCTACTCTGTCTCCTATCTTGAGTTTGTCTATGCACAGTGAACAGGGGCTTATCTCTGCTGTAGTGATTGTGTCATCTCTTAGTTTTATCTTAACTGGAAAGCTCAGTTTACCATCTACTTGTTCTGCAAGTGAGCATGTTTTGCAGTTTTTGCATTCTGCTTGCGTTAGGGCTGCTGAGATAGATCCTCCCTCGAAGGCGATGAGGGTTCCAACCTTCTGTGGGAGTAGCATGGTCCTTATATTTGCTAATACAAGGTAGCCTCCAAATAAAAGCAGACCGGTAAAGATGGCTTCATTGATTATGTTTATTAACGCAGACATTTTTTACATATTTCTCATCACGTCTATAATGATTAATAATTATAATATAATATATCACATCTTTATATTATCTTATTTATCATTAATCCTATTTTTAATAGGGTGGACAATGAAAGTACTTAAGGTAAAGGAGATCATGCATAAGATAACGATGGTGGACAAGGATCTTTATGTGTCTGATGTCGCAAAACTAATGTCTGATAAAAACATAGGCTCTATCTTAACAATGGATGGTGATTGCGTTAAGATGGTAACTGAAAGAGACATACTCAAGAAGATAGTGGCTTTGGATATTGATCCGAAAAACACTAGGATCTCAGAGATCATGACTGTTTGTGAACACTCAATAGATTCAGATAAATGTGTATTTGATGCAAGTGAACTACTTAACAAACATAATATCCGCAGGCTTCCTGTAAAAGAAGGAAAAAATATTGTTGGGATTGTAACTGCAAGAGACATAGCAAAGAGCATATCCTATGCGTCAGTCAGAAAACTCCAAAACTATGGGCGACGCACCTACGGCCGGTCTGGGCGATAATTTTTATGTTTTATAGGTATTCTTCTTTGCCGCTTATCTCATACATTGCCCGGTTGGCGATGTTTACTGAGTGGTCTGCTATCCTCTCCAGAAACTTTGCGATCAGTATCATGTTTAATGCAGTGGGGCATTCTTTGCATTTGCCTTTAAGGTCATTCTTCAAAATCGGGAAAACTGATCTATAGATTTCGTCGACTTTGTCCTCCATCTTTAAGATTTCCTTAATCTGTCCGCCATTGTCGTTTACAAATACGTTTGCAGCCTTTCCACTCATCTGTACTGCGAGTTTGCCCATCTCCCGTATCTCCTCTGGGACAGTGTATTCTTTGTTTAGATATTCTACTGCCTCTGCTATGTTTCTGGAGTAGTCTCCTATCCTTTCGAGGTTGTATACGACATCAAGGGAGATGCTAATAAATCTTAGGTCTCTTGCTACTGGTTGATGCAGGGCTATTGTTTGTATGCTTCTTCTCTTTATGTGGACATAGTAATTGTCTATGAATCCATCGCCGATTATAACCTCGTTGGCTAACTGTTTATCATTTTTTTCAAGGGCAGTCATTGCCTTTGAGACTGCGTTGCTGACAAGTTCAGACATCTCTGAGATACCCTCTTTTATCTTATTCATCTGTTTATCCATGGCTTTTCTTGGCATTTTTTTTTTAACCTCCTTTACTGGCATTTTCCCCCTCCTTTTTAACCGAATCTTCCTGTTATGTAGTCTTCTGTTGATTTCTCTTTTGGGTTTTCGAATAGTTGTTTTGTTTTCCCAAACTCTATTAGCTCTCCTAAAAGAAAGTATCCGGTGTAATCCGAAACCCGGGCGGCCTGTTGCATGTTATGTGTTACGATTACTATCGTGTATTCTTTCTTTAATTCCTGTATCAGGTCCTCTATCTTTCCGGTGGCGACGGGGTCTAGTGCCGAGCAGGGTTCATCGAAGAGCAGAACATCTGGCTTTACTGCAATGGTTCTTGCAATACACAGTCTCTGCATTTGTCCTCCTGAGAGATCTAATGCGCTTTTATCCAGCCGGTCTGAGACCTCATTCCATAGTGTTGTGTCTTTGAGGCTTTTTTCAACAATCTCTTGGAGTTTTTTCTTGTCTTTGATTCCGTGTATTCTAGGGCCGTATGCGACATTGTCGAAGATGGTCATAGGGAATGGATTTGGTTTCTGGAATACCATGCCCACACGTCTCCTGAGTGATACAACGTCAACGTCTTTGTCATATATGTTTTTATTATTAATTGATACTTCTCCTGTGATCTTAACCCCTTCAACTAGGTCATTCATCCTGTTTAAGCATCTGATGAATGTGGATTTTCCGCAGCCTGAGGGCCCTATGATTGCAGTTACATGATTCTTCCTTATTTTTATGCTATTGTTTTTAAGTGCCTGTTTGTCTCCGTACCACAGGTTCAGGTTCCTTACCTCTATTTTGTTTTCTTTGTCCATTCTGTATTACTATCCTTATCTTCTTAGATTTCTTGAAAAATAATTGTTCATTTTTCTTGCCGAATAGTTTAGTATTAAAATAATTGTTATGAGTGTAAGGGCTGTTCCGAATGCAACATCCATGGAGATGCCTTCCATTGCAAGATAGTAGAGTTGTGTTGTGAGGGTGTTGCCGCTGCCAAAAATTGTTTTCGGGATAACTGGATTCAGCGAGACCATGAAGATTATGGGTGCGGTTTCGCCGATGGCTCTTCCCATGCCTAGTATGATCCCTGTGATTATTCCGGGGAAGGCTTCAGGCAACACTATGTTTTTTATTGTCTGCAGTTTTGTTGCTCCAAGCCCGTAGCTTTCCATCTTCTCTGAAAAAGAAACGGTTCTCATTGCAACGTCTGATGTTCTGATTATTGTAGGTAGTATCATAAAACCTAATGTAAGCCCTGCTGAGAGTAATGATGGGCCGCCTGTATAATCCTTAAGATAGAATACAAAGAATGCCAGACCAAAGAGACCGAAAACTATTGAAGGGATGGCATTAAGGGAGTCTGCAGCGATCCTTACTGTCTTTGTTAGTCTTCCTTCCTTTGTGAACTCGGTAAGATAGATTGCTGCACCCACGCCAATGGGTGTTGCAAACGATAGGGCTATTATGACTACGAGTAATGATCCTATGATAGCTGGCAGGATTCCTCCTTCTCTCCAGTTGTTTGTGGGCATGTCCAAAATAAAAGATACGCTAAGGGAGCCGGCGCCCATGATAAAAACATACCCTAAAATAGAGAGCAACACCAAAATAATGGATAAGGCCGATAACCAAAGCCATATCTTCGCTATTTTGTCTGATGTGTTTGGGTGGATCATTTTTATTCGAATCTTGAAACGCGTTTTGTTATTAATCTGCTTGAAAGCATACTGAGAACTAAAACAATCAGGAAGGGGATGATTCCAAGACAGAAGAGGGCATTGTAGTGTAGGCTTCCTATGACTGCTTCACCCATTTCAAGGAGTATTGCAGACGTTAGTGTTTCTCCGGAATCCAGGAGGGATAATGGAAGTTTTTCTACATTCCCTATTACAAGTACGACTGCCATTGTTTCCCCTATAGCTCTTCCGCAGCCCAGGATGACGCCTGCGATTATGCCTCGTCTTGCAGAAGGCACCACCACCTTGCTTATTGTCTGCCAGTCTGTTGCACCCATAGCGTATGAGCCTTCCCTGTAGATTCTTGGAACTGAATCTATTGAATCCTGTGATATGCTTATTATGATTGGAAGGATCATGATCGCCAAGATTATTGAGGCTGCAAGTATTGTTTCACCCGTTGCTAGGTTGAAAGGAACCCTTAACACGTCTACTACTATGATGAGTGCGAATACACCGTAGATGATGGATGGTATTCCTGCTAATAGTTCTATTGCAGGTCTCACAAGTTCTCTTGCCCATCTTGGAGATATCTCTACAAGAAAAACTGCGCATGAGATTCCTAATGGAACTGATATCAATAGAGCCCCTAATGTCACAAGGATTGTTGATACTATAAATGGGAAGGCTCCGTAGATGTTTTCTGCAGGGATCCATTTATGGCCGAAGAGGAAATCCGTAACTGATGTATGTTGAAATAGCATAAGACCTTCCTTGAAAAGGAATACTACTATTATGGCAAGGATTACGAGTGCGGCAGTGCTAAATAACAATAGGATGCCTCTTATGGTATTTTCCAGGTTTAATCTCTTACCCATCTTTATCTCATGCTAATAAAGCCTTCTTCTTCAACTAATATCTGTCCTTCATCTGAGAGTATGAACTCGATGAATTTTTTTGTTTCACCTGTGGGCTCTCCGTCTGTGACCAGATAGAGTTCTCTTGATAGAAGATATTCTCCTTTTCTAATGTTTTCTTTTGAAGGGGGTATGCCATTTATTGATATGGCTTTTACTGTATCGTCAATATAGCCTATGCCTAGGTAACCTATTGTGTTTTCGTTTCCTGCGATGGTGAATCGTATGGCGCCGTTTGCAGGTTTCTGCAAGGCGGTGTCAGATACCTCTGTATTGTTCATAACCATGTTTTCAAAAGTAGATCTTGTCCCTGAACCATCTTCTCTTATTACAAGAACTATTCTTCTGTCCGGTCCGCCCACCTCCTTGAAATTGGTTATCTTTCCTGCAAAGATGTCTGTTATCTGCTGGGTGCTGAGGTCTTCTATTGGGTTGGTTGGATGAAGTGTGATGATGAGGCAGTCAATTGCAATAGAGTGTGTTACCAGGCCGGGATTTTTTAGATGTTCCTCTGTGCTCAGCTCTCTTGATGAGGCTCCGATGTCAACGGATCCTTTGCCAACCATCCTGATTCCTGTACCTGATCCGCCTCCCTGTACTCCTATCCTGAGGTCTGGGTTATTTTTTCCATATACCTCAACTGCCTTAACAACTATTGGTTGAACTGTAGTGGAGCCTGCTATAACTAAGCCTTCTTCTTTGTTATCCTCAACGCAGCCAGAGAAAAGAGCAATTACACACAACAGAAACAGGATCCTAAGCCAGATTATCTTACTCATTTTTTTTTATATTATATCAACATTTTTTTTTAATCACAATAATATAGGTAAGATCCCACAAAAAGCCATTTTTTCCCCTGTAAAATATTCTTTATGTCTATATTCTATAATATTAGTATGTTAACTGGTGAAATCAGGGGGTCTGTCACTGAAAGACAAATCAATAAGGCGGTTATTGATCAGATGTATGCTGAGGGGTTTTTGTATGCTAAGTATGGGGCATATGCTAGGAGAACTCATGGATTCAAGATATTTAAGGTTCCGATGAATGGTGGATTCACATGTCCCAACTGGGATGGTCGGATTAGCAGTGAAGGCTGCATTTATTGTCCTGATTTTGCAAGACAGTTTACGTATGAGAGCTTTAGGTGTGTTATCTCAAAAGACATACGCGCTCAGGTTGCG
Organism: Candidatus Altarchaeota archaeon; assembly: GCA_030609775.1. GTDB lineage: Archaea > Altiarchaeota > Altiarchaeia > IMC4 > QMZM01 > JAUWTD01. The sequence goes on along the minus strand of JAUWTD010000039.1, from coordinate 8,618 downwards.
CATCAGATAGATTATTACAAAAAAAAGGGTGCAGGTAAAAAGGCTATTGTCTATATTGCGTTCGGAACAAATACCTATGCCCCTGTGGAGGACCTAAGGAAGATATATGATGCAACCCTTGATCACCCTGATGTTATTGGTCTGAGTATTGGGACTCGGCCCGATTGTCTGCCTCCTGAAGTCCTTGATCTTCTTGCAGAATATGTGGATGAGGGATATGAGATCTGGGTTGAGATCGGTCAGCAGTCTGTTCATTATCATACGACGGAGAGTACTCATAGGGGTCATGGTTCAGCAGAATTTTTTAGGGCTGTTAGGGAATGCCGTAAGAAAAATATTTTGTCCATGGTTTTTTTGATAATGGGTCTGCCTTATGAGACACCCTCTGAAATGGTGGAGACTGCAAGGATTGTATCTGAGGCAGGTGTCGATGCATTAAAGCTTTATCCTTTACTTGTCATGCATAATACAAAATTGTCCGTGGACTATTATTCTGGTAGATATCGGCCTATCAGTTTGACTGAGTATGCGTCAATCATAGCGGATTTTTTAGAGAATCTGAGTCCGCATGTCGTGGTTCAGAGGATATCAAAGGATTGCGGGTTGGATGGGAAGGTTGCTCCTGAATGGGATACTCATCGCTTTCTTGTAGGTCCTATGGTGGATAAGATCCTTACGTTACGTGGGACAAGGCAGGGTTGCAGGTATAAGATGGGTCTTTCGGCAGATGAGTTGTTGCCTCTGCAGAAGGCGTCTGTTGTCCCGGAGGGCTTATAGCCAACTGTATTCTTGTTCTCCTTTTAGTTTCATGAAATCGTTTATTTTATAGATTCTCTTTGGCTTAATCTGGATCTGTGCTTCCTGGTTCACTATGCTTCTTACCTGGATTGTTCCTTCTTCTCTTATGGTCTCTTTGATTTCTTTAATCTTTTCTTTTTCTCTTACAAGCCCAATGATTCCCCCCTCCTTTGATCTTGATACTGCAAGCGCTTTAGCCGAGATCATCCTCTTTGTTATTTCTTCTCCGTATAATATTGAGTTCATCTTCATTGCAGTGTTCAGGTTTCCTTTTAATGCTTCCTGGAATATTACGTCGAGTTCGCTTTCAAATATTCTATTTTCTTCTTTTTCTATTCTTTTGGGTTTGTCTGGAATGAAAATTATTGCATGCAGTGTTTCCATTTCTCCTCTCCGCAGGATTTTTTTCTTTTTGTTGTCTGCTACAACGAATCCTCCATAGAAGCTTGCATTTATTCTGTCGAATCTGGTGTGTTGGTTTGTGCATATGTTTATTAGCTTTTTTTTGTCTACAATTTTTCCATCTATTATCATGAACTGGTCTTTGTGGTGTAGGTCTATTTTGAATTCGTTTATTGAGCCGTATTTTTTTGCCAGCGCACCTGATACTGCAAGCATTGTTGCTGTTGCGATTGCTTCTTTTTCGCCGAATCCGGCATTTGGTGGGACACTATCTTTTATTATTACTTCGATGCCGCAGTCGTATCCAAAGAATTCCCGTACCTTGTATGCTATCTCTTTTGCGGTTTTGTCTTTTGAGATTACTTCTTTTTTGTCTTCCAGTATCCTTGCAAATGCGTCTGTTTTCATGTCTAATGCAAATGCTGCTCCCTTATCTATTGCATCCACTATGGTGCCTGTGCCTGGAGCTGATGCTTTGAGTTGTTCTTTTTTATCCATTTTTGTCCCTTATTGTATATTTACATTTTCGATAAGAAATTATTAAACGATTACTGATGAAAATAGACGATGAGGCGATATTAAAACTTATTGCGAGTTTAATTATTGATTTCTTTGGGTTTATTTCATCTTTATTGATCATAACTGAGGTTATAGATGTTTTTTATGCTCCAATCAGTGCTGTTTTAATCTATCTGCTTTACGGTAAACTGGCTCCGGCCTTTATAGGGTTTGGTGAGGAGATATTGCCGTTGATGGATTGGATTCCGACAGCTACTTTAACCTGGATTTATCTATATATGGGGGGCGATGAAAAAGTAATAACCCTACCTGAAAACAAAAAGGAGGTGCAAACGCAAGATATAGAGATGTTATCTGATTCCTCGTCTGAGCTTTAGGTTCGGACAGTATCTTTGCGTGTTTTTGTAATGGCTGTAATCCAGGTGCATGTGTATGTATCGGGTATGGTGCAGGGTGTGTTTTTCAGGGCAAGCACCCGTGATGTTGCGCAGAAGCTGGGTTTGGTTGGCTGGGTGAGGAATCTATCTGATGGGCGACTTGAGGCCGTATTCGAAGGCGACTCAGAGAAGATAGATAAGATTATTGAGTGGTGTCATCGTGGACCTGAGTATGCGCAGGTTTCCACGGTCGAAACCGAGTTCTCTGCGCCTTCAGGTGAGTTCGATGGTTTTGAAGTGAGGCACGTCTATTAGATCTATATGCTACTATATAACCATATCAGTATGGTATCATGTCACTGTATCACTATATATCTTTTTAATCAGGGTTTCAATATTTAATAAATTGTATATACTATAACTGAATATATGTTGAGGTAGCTCATTTGGTTAGAGTGTCACGTTCATAAGTCAGATACATAAAAATGGAACAGAAGACAAAAAAATATTTAGTTTTCTTGATTTTTGGAATTATATTATTTAGCGGATGTCTTAATTCTAAGATAGGAAACCCTGTGAGTTATACTCAAGAAGAGGTTTCTTTTTGTGATCAGAAGCTTGAAGGGAAAGTTGAATGTTACAGTGATTTAGGCATCGCAAAACAAGACAGTTCAATATGTTCTAAATTAACAAAAGACAAAGAGAAATGGATTTGTTATGGTAATGTTGCTAAAGCAACACAGGATGATTCAATATATAGTAAATGTGATAAAATTAAAGAAAAAGAGGATAAAAATCTTTGTTATGCCATCATTGCAACACAAAGAGGAGATATCTCTATTTGTGAGACTTTAGAAGAGGAAGATGGCAAACCGTGTTTTTATTATGTGTGTTCGCGAATAATAGGAAACCTCGAATCTCCTTGGGACGTGCCTGCTATAAATGATGTGATGGAACATGCAGAGGATGAGGCCTATCAACTGTTTAAAGGAGACTGTTATCATAAAAGCTCATTGAAAAAAGAAGATGAATCTCTTTGCGCCAAAATTGAAGACGAGTTTGAGAAGGCCTATTGTTACACAGATATTGCTATAGCAAAGGAAGATTTAAGCATTTGTGACAAGATAGATACTCAAGCTGACAATCAAGGGGAAAGAGATAATTGTTACAGGAATATGGGCATAATTAAACAGGATGCGTCTATTTGCGAAAAAATTAATGATCCCTGGCAAAGAGATAATTGCTACTATGGGTGTTACCTCGCTTCTGCGCTATTAAAATATAATGCATCTATTTGTGGAAAAATAGAAAATGATGTTGGGAAAGATGGTTGTTACTCTACTGTTGCAATATCGAAACAGGATGCGTCTATTTGCGGTAAAATAAAAGATGAAGCAGGCAAGCAGAAATGTATGGATTATGTCGAAGAAAGTAGTAGAGCTATTGGTTTAACATAAAAGCATATATTAATCTCTGTAGAAATTTATTTTTGGTTTTTATGGCAATATGTTGTTATGGTATCATGTCACTATATCACTATATTTATATTAATGTATCCTAGTATCCACCTAACTCCAGTTTCTTAGGTAAATTCAGTGAATCAACTGTGATATGAGTTACCAAAATCAGCTGTCCATCTAGTGCAATCTTGTTTAATGATTCGCCGAGGACTACCCGGTGTTCCTCAACCAGGCTGCCGAATGGTTCATCAAGTATCAGCAGGTTTATCGGGGACATCATCCGTATCATGGCGATCCTCAACGCTATTGCTAACTGAACCTTTTCCCCTCCTGAGAGATGGTTTATTGTGAAGTCTCCTTCGGTTGTCTTTATCTCTATACTATAATTTTTATCAAATGATATGTCCCTGTATTTTGGGTTCTGGTTAAGTATCCTGAAATATATGCTCATCTGGTTGCTTAACTGGCTTATGTATCTCTCCCTTAGATACTTCACGATGCCTTTGTTTGTGTGGAATATATCCTGCGCCTCCTTGAGCAGATTCGCATCCTTTCTTAATTTTTTTTCTCGCTTCAGTAGTTTTATGAATTCTTCTTTCTTTAATTGTACTCTTGTTATCTCTTTTCGGTTATACTCTATCTTAACTGTCTGTTCCCTTATTTTGCCTGTGAGCCCATATATGCCTTCCTGTAGCCTGTCTTTGTCCGATTCCAGTGCATCAAGGAGCGTCTCATTGTATTCTCTGTTATCTGATTTCCTTTTATATTCTACAACCTTGTCTTCTGTTTTTTCTAGTTCTTCTGTGATCTTTTTCCCCTTCATCACATATTCTTTCTCTTTTTCAAGTTCATTCTCTATTGCAGCAATCTCGCCTCGTATGCTCTCCAGTCTAAGGACTCGGGATTCGACAAAGTCTCCTGATTCATTCCCGTATCCGAGCTTTTTTAATTTATCCTTTAATGATTCTATTCTTTCAGTTGACCTGTTTCTTTCCATGGATTTTTTCTCTAAATCCGGTCTAAGGTATTTGACCCTCTCACCTTTCTTCTTTAGCTCATCAGACAATAAAAAATATTCTCTGTGTTTCTCTTTTGAGTTCTTTAATTTATTATCTAATGCCAAAATCCCCTCTTCAAGATTCTTCATCTCCTCCTCTGCTTCACTCATCTCTTCTTTGACATGTGCTTTTGTGAGTTTCTGTCCGCACCTTGGACATTTTGCCTTATCTGTCAGACCCTGGAGGTCTATTAAATATTTTTCTCTCTGCCTAAGCATCTGTTTTTTCTTTGTTTTCTCTTCCTCTACAGTATCTGCTTCCCTTTCATATAGCCTGCACTTTTTTTCTGTCTCTTCTACTGATTTCAATTCATCCTCTAATGATGTGATCTCTTTTTCTATCTCTCCTATGCTATCCATACCAGATAGTTTCTTCTCTTCGTTTATCAGCTCCAAGTGAGGTTCTTTTATCAAAGAATATTTTTTAAGTTTATTTTTCTCTCCCTCAATCTCTTTGAGCCTCAACCTCTTTTCTTTAAGCATACCAATGTTATGGCTTATGCCCTCAAGCTCTGTTTTATTTTTCTCAATTTCAAGTGTCAGTTTATTGATTCTTTTCTCAAGCTCTTCTTTTTCCTTTTTTGTCTCCTTTATGTCCTTTATTCCCTCCTTTATTCCCTCTATATGGGTTTTCAGGGACGTATGTTCTCTTTGAAAGCCTGCTATATCCTCTTCTAGTTTCGTGTTCTCTTTTTCTAGTTCCTGGATTATTTCACTGTATGTTTTGATAGCATCCCCGTCATATTTCCTGATCTGTTCATTGACTTCTTCAGATATTGCTTGTTTAATCTTTAGCTCATCTCCTGCACCCTTCCAGATTTTTTCGAATCTGTCTAATCCAAGGAGGGCATCAAGCTCTTGTTTGCCGCCTTTTACTCGGAGGTTTTCGATCAGCTCAACGAGACCATCCTGCGGCACATACAACAGTTTGTCGAGTATGTTTTCTGGCAGAATATCTTGAAGCCGGTTATACACCTCAGAAGGAGTGCTTGCAATAACTCTTGAACCTAGAATCATCTGTGCAGTTGATGCGTTTTTCAGGTGTATTCTTTTCTCTACAACATATTTTTTATCTTTTTCTGAGAATTCAAGCTTCACCCTACAGCCTCGGGTGCCGTTTTTTATTCTGCTTTTATAGTTTCTTGCATCCTTTGAGAAGATGAATCTTACGGCTTCAAGGATGCTGCTTTTGCCTGTGCCGTTTCTTCCTTCTATCTGCAGGCTGACAGCTAAAGGAACATGCAGTTTGTCATGTATTGCCCAGTTTTCAAGCTCAAGGCTAAGAAGTCTCATTTATCATTGTTTTAGAGTAAGCCCATGCTCTGAAGAATTTTCCTTATTTCCTCCCTGCTTTCATCTTTCACCGGTACCAGAGGAAGCCTCGGCTCTCCTGCAGGCATGCCAAGCATGGTCATTGCTGCCTTCAAAGGCGAAGGACTGGTTTCTATGAAAAGAACCTTTGAGAGATTATATAATCTGTAATGCATCTCTTTTGCTTTCTTAAGGTTTCCGTCTAATGCTTCCCTGATGAGCTCTCCTGTCTCTTTTGGAATTATGTTACTCATAACTGAGATAGCGCCATCTCCTCCAAGTGAAATAATCGGCAGATTAATGGAATCATCCCCTGAAAGCACGATAAAGTCCTCTCCACACAACATAATCTCTCTTGAGATCTGGTTTAGGTTTCCTGATGCATCCTTTATTCCTATGATGTTTGGGAATTCAGACAACTTTTTTGTTGTTTCAGGTTCGATGTTTACCATTGTCCTACTGGGGACGGTGTAGATGATTATCGGGATGTCTACTGTTTCAGCAATCTTTTTGTAGTGTTGGTATATTCCCTCTTGAGTCGGTTTGTTATAGTAAGGCGAGATCATTAATGCTACATCTGCTCCAACATCCTTTGCATGTTTTGTGTACTCTATTGCCTCATCTGTGTTGTTGCTTCCTGTTCCTGCAATGACAAGTCCTCTGCTGTTGACTTGATCTACTGTTGTCTCAACTACTTTTCTGTGTTCTTCAACAGAAAGGGTCGCGGATTCACCTGTCGTACCTACTGGAACTACTCCGTCAACCCTGTTTTTTATCTGGTATTCTATATTTTCCCGCAGTCCGTCCTCATCTATCCTACCTTCTTTATTGAATGGTGTAATAATCGCTGTATACAGGCCTTTTAATTTCATCTTCTTAACCACTTACTCATTATAATTATATGCATAAAAAATGAAAAAATTTAAGGGAGTTCACCAGATTAAAGGAAAGCTTGCAACCATTAATTCTTCGCAAGGTTTTAGGGTATATGATGAGAGGCTTGTGAGAAAAGGAGGTAAAGAATATCGTTTATGGGATCCTTTCAGAAGCAAGATTGCTGCTGCTATATTAAATGGCTTAGAAGAGTTTCCGTTCAAGAGAAATTCAAACATACTCTACCTTGGCGCATCATCCGGGACGACGGCAAGCCATCTCGCCGACATATGCCCTGACGGATTAATCTATTGTGTTGAATTCTCAAGGAGGATGATGCGTGAGCTTCTGCAGGTTACGCCAAGAAAAGAAAACATGATACCTCTTCTTGCGGACGCAAAGAAACCTGAGACATATATGCGCAGGATAGCTTCAATTGATGTAATCTATCAGGATGTTGCGCAATCAAATCAGGCAGAGATTCTTTTAAGGAATGCTGAAATATTTTCTCCCAAACATGCAATGATCACAATAAAGTCAAGGAGCATTAACGCAGTCAAAAGCCCAAAACAGGTGTTCAGAGAGGAAACAGAGAAACTAAAGGATGGGTTTGAAATACTGCAGAAACTAACTCTACAACCATATGACAAAGACCATATACTCCTCAATCTCCAGACAAAGAAAGGGAAATAAATCCTTTATCTTCTATTATTTCCCCTGAGGGTGGTGGTTGTTAGTGTATTCTATGCGGTTGTTGTGGTTGTTGGTTTATTTTCTTTTCCTTTAGCCTTGATGTTTTCGTCTGCTGTAGAGCATCCCTGTAATGCAACCTTTATCTTGTTTTGTATTTTTGTGTATTGGCCTTTGTTTTGCAGCTCTTCTATCTCTTTTACTCTTTCTTTGCATTCCTCTGCCATGCCGTTTCCTTCACCTAATCCTTCTTTGACCTGTTTCACATTCTTTACTTTTTCATTTATCCTTGCTGCAATGTCGCTGTTTCCTTTTGTTTCAGTCTCTGTTTCTTCTTGTATTTCTTCACTTATAACATCTCTTACTCTCCATCTGAATGCTTTCACATCACTTTTCATTTGCTGCAGCATCTCCTTTGCTCTTGTGAGGTCGCCTGCCATTACACTGTTCTCACATTCTTGTTTCATCTGATTTAATTCACCTGCCTTGTTTCTGTATTCTTCTATGTCCTCTATGCCCTCTACGTCCTCTTCAAGCTCTTCGAGGGTGATGTCTGCGAGATCAGAGAATTCTTTGCATTCGTTTTTCATTTCCTGGGACTTTGTTTTAAGTTTTTCCTGGATGCTATCCTGTTTTGCTTCGAATTCGTGTTTTAGCTCCTTTATCTGTGCCCTCTCGCTTTTAGCAATCTGGGCTGCGACTTTGCTTGCATTCCCTGTCAAACACTCATGCTCTATGCCTGCATCCTCAAATGCATCACATATCTTCTGTGCGAGATCAGGTTTACCCACAACCTTTATTCTATCATAACCTTCGTCATTGATCTCATCAATTACTTCATCTATCATACTTTCATTATTTATGTGTCTTGAAACCCCGTTGCCTGGTGTGAACGGTGCCTTTATTGTATCCTGCCAGTTTCCTGAGGCTATCACCACAAGCCGTGTATTGTTTCTATTAACCTCTTTTATCTTATTCTTTACCTTTTCTCTTATCTGGTCTTGGTCTCCTTCTATTTCTTCTACCTCTATATCTGAAGCCTCAATTGTGTTCTTCACGTCATCTGTGAAGTCTCCGACAAGCAATACCTCATCTACCTCAATGTCTTTTAGTGTATCCTCAACTACTGCT
>JAUWTD010000070.1 GCA_030609775.1 Candidatus Altarchaeota archaeon | reverse complement strand
TTCTCGCATACTGTATCATCTGTGCTGGTTAATGCTATTGTTGAGTAACATATGTCTCTTATCTCTGATTCACTTATCTTTTCACAGTCGTTTGGGCTTATGCATCCTGTGAGTAGGATTGTTGAAACCAAAATAACTAATAGAAGTTATTCCATAATGGGGGTGATAACAATTGGGGTATTGAGTATTTAAATGCTTTTTGGACTAAATTAGTATATGGATGTTTTGGAGACCTTGGACAGTAATTCTGTTGAGGATTATATGTTGGCTTTGGTTGTTTTTGTGTCTGCTGCCTTATTTTTTAGGGTTTTCAAGTATCTAATAGTTAAGAGCTTAAAGAGTATGTCCTCTAAAACCCGGACGGATTTTGATGATTTGATAATAAAAATTATCGACTCTGTTGGGTGGCAACTTTATCTGTTGTTGTCTTTGCATATTGCGTTGCAGTTTATGGAGGTACCTGTTTTCATTGGCTCTATGTTATATTATGTTCTTTTCATTGTTGCCATATATTATATAGTTAAGGCCGTCCATGATCTGTTTGACTTCAGCGTACATATGCTGATTAAACAAAGAAAGACGAAGAAGGGTGATGTTGATTCATCTGTTCTCCATTTGTTGAATAAGATTTTAAAGATTGTTTTATGGTTTGTAGCTTTTATATTGATTCTATCTAATCTTGGATTTGATGTTTCGGCGTTGGTTGCAGGGTTAGGTGTTGGGGGTATAGCGATTGCTTTTGCTTTACAGGCCATCCTCGGTGACATATTTGCCTCCTTTTCTATACACTTCGATAAGCCCTTCAATGAAGGGGATTTTATCATGGTTGGTGATGATATGGGTGTGGTGAAGCGGATAGGGATTAAGTCGACGCGTATCCAAACCCTGAAAGGTGAAGAGCTTGTGGTGTCTAATACTGAGTTGACCCAGATTCGGGTGCATAATTATGGGAAGATGGAGAAGAGGCGCAGTGTATTTAATTTTGGGGTCACATATGCTACTTCTACACCGAAGCTTAGGATGATTCCGGATATTGTAGCAGAGGTTGTTGGAGGTATTGATCTAGCTGACTTAGATAGGGTGCACTTTAAAAGCTTTGGTGATTTTAGTTTGGTTTTTGAGGTTGTTTATTACGTCTTATCCAGTGACTACTTGAAGTATATGGATATCCAGCATGAGCTAAATCTCGGTATAAAAGAATTATTTGAAAGGGAAGGCATTGAGATGGCGTATCCTACTCAAACAGTCTACGTCAGTAACGCAGGATAAAAAAAAAGATTATTTTTTTTCGATGTCAACAACTTTTAGATCGAATGTCAGATCAATTCCTGCAAGAGGGTGGTTGGCATCTAATACTATGAGTTTGTCTGTTATATCAATGACTGTGGCAGTGGTTTTTTCTTCGCCTATGTCCACGCTTATGCGGGCGCCTTTCTCTGGTATGGCGTCTTTAGGAACTGTCATGCGGGGTATGGCCTTTATCAGTTCTTTTCTACGTAGGCCGTAGGCTTCTTCTGCTTTTAAGGTTATTGTTTTTTCGTCGTTTAGTTTCATGCCAACAACTGATGAACTGAAGCCTTTGATGACATTGTCTCCGCCGACGGTGAACTCTACTGGATCATTGTCTTGTGTTTTATCGATTATTCGGTTATCCTCTAATCTGCAGATGTATTCGACCTTGACCTTGTCGCCTTTTTTGATACCCATTTTTTTTATTATCTTATGTATGCTTTCTCTATTATAACATCGTCTATAGGCCAGTCTGCGTAATGTCCTCTGGTTTCTGTTTTGGTTTTAGCTATCTTGTTTACTGTATCTGTTCCCGACACTACTTTTCCGAATACTGCATACCCTGGGTTTCCTGGTTTATAATCTAGGAAATCATTGTCTGCAACATTTATGAAGAACTGGGATGTTGCACTGTCTGGGTTATTGGTTCTGGCCATTGCAATTGTTATGTTTTTGTTTTTGAGTCCGTTATCTGATTCAAGCTTTATTGGATCATGGACTGGTTTTTGGTTTCCGTCGGGTGTGAAGCCGCCGCCTTGGATCATGAATCCGTCGATTACGCGGTGGAATACTGTGCCGTTGTAGTGGCCTTCGTTTATGTATCTGGCAAAGTTTTCAACAGTAACCGGAGCTTTATCTCGGAGAAGCTCGATTTCGATAACTCCCTTATTTGTTTCAAATACTGCAATTTCGTTCATTTTCATAGTCGTTGAAGTAGTGTTTGTCTGTTCTTGTGTGCTGTCAAGGCAGCCGCAAAAAAAACAATGTAATAGTAATAGCGAAAATAATAAGTAAACGCATATTAATTAATGCAGGTAAATGTTTTAAAATCAATTTAATCCTTCACTAAGCGGTTTGTTTATCTATTGTCTCTTCTTGCAAAGGAAATAGGGACAAAGACTCGATGTAGCCGCTAAAAAATACAAATAAGATTACCCAGCCCCCTACTGAATGTTGATTGAACATATCTATGCTCATAGGGAGGAGTGAGGGGCCTAGGGCATGAAACGCGCAGATAATTGAGATGTGTACGATATACTTCTTTAAAGAATTGAATAATGAAGCAAGGATTATACCAACCAAAATCAAAGAAAAGTAAATAAAGTAGTTATCCATTTTTTTTTTGTTTTGTCACCTCCTAATTCACAGATTTTTTTTTAAGTATAGTCCTTCTTTTGGTTAATTATTCTTTTTTTAATTTAAATATTTGTCTTATTTTTTGGTAACTAATCTGATATTGTTGTTGTTTTTCCAGTTTTTTTTTTTGGGATAAAGATTCTGCAGGATAGTCTCTTAATCGCGTATAAACCCTAACCTCCCTTTTGTGTTGTCTTTTCCCATCTGCTGAAGAAGAAGAGCAGTAGGCTTATTAGGAATCCGAGTAATGATCCTATGACCATGCCCCACCATACGCCGGGTATGCCGTATGTTTGGGATAGTAGGTAGGATAGTGGCACAGAGAAGGCAACGATTCTTAGAACATTCACTATTAATGCAAGAATTGCTTTACCTGATCCTAGGAATGCACTGGAGATGCACATTGTGGCTCCTATGAAAAGATATGATATTGGCATTATTCTAAGGAATGATGTTCCATGTTTTATGACCTCGGGGTTTGAGTCGAATACTGAGATTATTTGTGGGGCGAATATGTAAAAGATTAAGCCGATAGCAGTCATAAAACCTGATGACATTATCCCTGCTTTTAATGCAACCTCCTTTGCTCTTTTAGTTTTTCCTGCGCCGATGCTTTGTCCGACGATGCTGATGACTGCAATAGATATTCCCATGCCTGGTAGAATGGCGAGGCTGTCTAACCTGAATCCTATGCCAAAAGCTGCTATGGCATTTGTCCCGAAGAAGCCGACGATGATTGTGAGCAAAAACATGCCTATGCTCATGCTGATGTTTGAGAGGGATGCGGGTATTCCAACTGATAGTATTTTTTTGATGTAGGTGGTTTTGAATGTGAAGTCTTTTGGAGATAGTTTTATCTGTGATTTGCCTGAGTAGAAATGGTATATCAGGTAAGTTATGCCTGCGGCTCTTGCTATGACTGTGGCTAATGCGGCCCCTTGGACTCCTAATGCTAAGACAAAGATCATAATTGGATCTAGTATAATGTTTAGTATGGTTGAGAAGCCCATAACCTTCATGGGTGTTTTCATGTCGCCTTCGCCTCGGAGTATGGAGTTTCCAACCATTGCACATAACATAAAGACTGAGAAGAATAGAAGGGTGTTGATATAGTCTAATGCAAGGGCTTTCATGCTTCCTGTTGCACCTATTAGGTCGAATAATGTCGGTGTGATAAGGATTCCTGTAATGGTAAGCAGGATGCCTAAAACGAAGGCTGATAGGAGAGCATGTTCTGCTGCGTTGTCTGCCATCTTGTATTTTTTGGCCCCTATTAGTCTTGCAACTACGGATGTTGCGCCAACGCCGATACCGGTTCCAATAGATATTATAAGGAATATAACTGGGAAGCTTATGCTCACGGCGGCTAATGCTTCTGTACTTATCTGGGCTACAAAGAATGCATCGATGATATTAAATGTGCTCTGAAGCAGGAATGCGGCCATCAAAGGCAGTGACGTCTTAATTATTGTTTTTGTGATGTTGCCGTCAGTTAGATCTCTCCTCATGTTATAATTATGTAGGTCACTGATTTATGTAGGCTTTTTCTATAATAGTTTATGGAAATGGATCAACGTATTATGGTGTTTTCGGTGATAGCTGTTGGTGGAGCAGCTGGTGCGTTGCTTCGTTATCTGTTTTCAGGTTTCGTGCAGAAGAGTGTTGATTCGGTTTTTCCAGTGGGTACGTTTGCTGTGAACCTATTAGGCGCTTTCTTGATTGGTGTGTTTTGGAGTATGTCTGAGGAGTTTATTGTGTCTACCTATTTTAAGTTGTTTCTCTTTGTTGGCTTGCTTGGATCCTTAACCACTTTTTCAACATATACCCTTGAGACAATGAATCTGTATCTTGACGGGGAAACCTCTCTTGCTTTATCTAATATCCTCCTAAGTAATGTTGCATGCATGATGGTATTGGTTTTGGGCATAATAACTTCAAGGGTTGTAATCAATTTTTTTAGGTGAATTAGACAATGAAAACATTAAGTGAAGGTATGTTGTTGAGGGTGTTTGTAGGGGAAAGCGATATTTTGGATGGGAAGCCTTTATATGAACAGATTGTTTTGGAGGCTAGGCGGCGTGGGCTTGCCGGCGCAACGGTTATAAGGGGTGTCATGGGTTTTGGGGCGAATAGTTGCATGCATTCAGCTAAAATACTTCGCATGTCTCATGATCTTCCGGTGGTCGTGGAATTAGTTGACTCCAAGGATAACATAGATAAGATTCTTTCTTTCCTTGATGAGCATGTTAGTGAAGGCTTGGTAACCTTGGAGAAGGTGAGGATAGTGCAGTATCGACATAACGTCAAAGAAAAAGCATAACTTGTTTTTATCTTTTTTTTTATTTACCTTTCTCTTAACCTGATTTTTAAATGATTAATCATTATAAATTAGTAACACTAATCTCAAATTATTATTATTCTTATATGTGTTCAAGCAGTTAAACCCTAACAAAATGATATCACCCGAAAAAATATATGCAATTTCAGATTACATAAAAAGAAACCTATTCGTATCAAGTTTTGAGATAGCATATCTGGCAGCCGACGGCGACATAGGAAATGCATTAATGAAGGATAGAATAAGATTTTTCAATAAGATGTTTCTGAAAAAGCAGGAGAATGAATCACTTCCGCATTTGCCGTGGACTGCAGAATATAATGAGGAACGATTTAGATATGGTTGCCCTATGAAACCGTCAATCTGCCAGCTAAGGACTGCATATTTTCGCGTAGCAAAACTTAAGGCTATTGCCTCAACAAGGATTCTGCTAAATTTTTTATCTAACGCAGGCTATCTTGCATATAGCGCATCTGACGAAATTTTCGCAGGAAACGGTTCCAATAAATTCAGGATCAAGGTTATAGGTTCCCTTGAGGATATGGAACGCTGCTTGCACACTCCCTCTGAAACCTATGATGTCTTAACTATTCCCTCAGGGGATATCCTGTATTCCTTCATTGATTTCTATAGAAGATACTCTGATAGAATAAAAATAGGTAAATATCTTTGGAGCATTGACTT
>JAUWTD010000047.1 GCA_030609775.1 Candidatus Altarchaeota archaeon | reverse complement strand
GGAGAAACTGGGCATAGAATCCTGTGATATGAGTGTTTTCTATGTCAAGTTCTGATAGTTCTGTTTGTGATCTTTTAGTATATGCATCCTTCTTTTTATCCTCTAGACCCTTCCAGAGCTCATCAGATCTTTCACCGCCTTTCCTTTCAAGATAAAGTAACCCTGCGATAGTGTACTCTAAGATTCCCCTTTCGGATTCGGTTAGGTCCTGTTTATGTTTGGTGCATCTCTCGTCCTTCCTTGCGTTTTCTATATATTCTTCCCGGGATCTGAGATCTTCCCTCAGATCCTTGATGTCTGCAATCTCTTCCCGGATGGAGAATAAAACCGGAGACCTTTCAAGGACATCCAATATATCCTTCTCTGTTTTTACTTCATCAAACAGGTAAGCCTCAAACTCCTTCACCAGAGCCCATTTCCCAAGTCTCAGGGGGAGGGTTCCGGGTTCCTTGACTTCTTCCCCCGTCAATCTTAACAGGTTAACTCTCGCATCCCTGCAGAATCCTGCAGACTCCTTTATCCTATCTAAACCCTCCAGAATATCTCCGCCAATCACATAGTTCACGACGGCGTTCTCGTATTGTTTCTCTTCTGAGGCCTTCTCTGCTTTCCCTACAAAAACCCAGCCCAAACTCTCAAGATGATTATTCCTTAACTTATCATCTGAGTAGAGATCCCTGTCCCCTAATAATTGCCTGAGTTCCTTACCTGAGTACTCTGCTCCAACACCTGCTTCCTCTAGTATACTCAATACATTAGCATAATAGTCTCTCTGGTCTTTTGATGATGCTAACCCTCTTAGCTTATCTATCCTCTTAACCGTATCCTTTTCCAGGATAACCTCTACACCTCCTTCAATTAACCTCTTACCGGGCAACATCCCCTCCAATATACTCTTAAGCACCTCTCCACGTGCTTTTTCCAATCCCCTGACTATTGTATCACGAGATGCGGTTTCCTCTAAACCGAGCACAATAGCATCAATATTTTTCTTAACTTCATCGTCCTTACACACGCCTTGTAGATCAGATACAACTGCGTCAATAACAGGTCTAAAATCCTCTACTTTCCCCAATTTATTGACTATCCTGGTGGTGGATTTCCATTTCCCTGAATCGACCATCATTGCATCAATCCTTGACATCAATTTTCCGCGGTGGGTTTCCACCCAAATCTTTTCTACAGCATCCGTGAGAATTTCCTTTTTGGGTTTCCCCTCTTTTATTTCATCTAATATGAACTGTAGATTCCCCTTCCCGACAAAGGCATAAATTCCCACATACGTATCCAGATCCTTTTTCAGGTCATCTACCGGAACAGGTTTCTTTTCAGAGACCGAAAGGGTTGTAATTATGCTCTGAAGATCCTTATTTATGGCACCTATCTTAAGTGGTCTTGGTATTCCCTCAAAGTTTAAAAAGAATATTTTTTGTCCCCAATCCCTCCCGGATATGTTAACTATGTCTCCAAAATAACCTAACTGCGTTTCCCTTATAGTCTTTGCATCTGTTTGAAACTCCTTTGAGGCTTTAGGGGTGACATCATTCACGAACCTGAGTCTATTAATAGGATAAAATTCCTTTTCTTCATTTGCTTTTTTGATCTCCTCTATAAACACCTCTGCTATATGAACCCTGACCTTGAAATTAAACACCTCCGCCCTCCTGGAGACTTCCCCGGTTATCTCCTCAGCCATAAGTTCATTATATTCATCTAATAGTCCAGGCTGCTCTTTTTTTATCTTCCCTAAAATCTCCCCCAACTCACCAGAATCCATCAAAAGATCCTTATCCTTCTCGTAATCCACAAAAACCAGATGCTCACGCAACCGATCTACCTTATCCAGAACCTTATCTCTGAATACTTCATCCAGAATGAATCCCTTTGCAAACTCAACGTCCTTAATCTCCGATAGGATGCTCTTATATCGTATGACTGTTTTTATACGCGGATCTTCTATGACCTCATCTACATTAACCTGACCCCTCTTCAGGTTATCCCGCAGCTTCATTGCCTCACCCGCACCCATAACCCGGGACTTGTTTAAAATACCTATGGCATTCTCTACATCAAGGATTACAGAAGAAGGACCCGTACCAGACAACTGTGCTTTATCGAGGATGTCTGCACCTTTTTCCGTTAATTCTTTAGGTTCATCTATCTTAGAAAGCCCGGCCTTCTTAAAGGGTTCCAAAGACCTACCCACGCGATATTCTATAATACCTGAAAGCTGAGCTTTACCTAAACCCTCCCCTGCATCTGTTTTTATTCTTTTAATAACTTCATCTATTTCTCCTTGGATTATGTATTCAAGAACGGTTTTTCTGTCTGTGCTATCTACAATAACTACATTTTCATACAGTTTTTCTATGTTCCTGGATAGTCTCTGAATAATATCCCAGTCTTCTATGAATGATTCAGTATCAAATACATCATTCTTTTTCAGGTAACTATATAATGTTGCAAGATAGACTGCATCCGCCCGATCTGATTCTGTCGGCTGCTCTGAAACAAATACTCTACGAATCTTCTCCATATGCGAAACACGATTATTAAACCCTTTTAGATTGGCGAATCCTTCAAGATAGATACCTCCTTTTTTTATACGGTGTTTCCTAAGGTTCCTACCATCTAATTCTTTCAAGAGAGGATTAACTGCATCTGTTTTTTCAAGTTCATATACAATATCTTCTTTTATCTGCTCTGCTAGAAGCCTTATTGTACTTTCAATAGCATCATTAAACTTCTTGTGAGGTTCTCTTACTGAATCTTCAATAGTAACCCTCTCCGAGGGTTCTCCCCCTGAATCAGAAAAACTTGTTTTTATCTCTTCTTTAATTGATTCCTCTATTGTTTCTGGGTTTTCCACACTACTACTTGATGATATACTCTCTTCATCCGCCACCGAGGACAATTTCTCTTTTAACTCTCCTTTTGGTTTCTTTATCTGGCTGCTACCTACATTTTTTCCAATAGCTGTCTTAGCCAATCCTGCCGCCAATGGACCCAACAAGGGTAATCCAGCACTTACTTTTCTCTCTCCCTCTTTCTTACCTGCATCAGACAGCTGCGCTTTACCTTCCCCTGCTTCGGCTGCTTCATTGATTGAGGTTACATGTTCTTTTATAATATTTAATAAAACCTTCTTCTGATCATCAGTGAATAATGTAAATGCGTCTTCTGCCTGCGGCCCGCTCAACATATTCAAAAGCTTATATTTTTCATTAGGCAACATAGACAAAAGCATATCCTTGATAAGTTTCACATCCTCCGGATTCTCTGGATTAAACCAACTGAAGATAAGTTCCACCTGGCTTACAGATAAGTTATTCATAAACTCCTGCTTCTCTTCAGGGGTCTTATCCATGAAATAATCCCTCACCACATCAAATGGAAGATACTCCCCTAAGACAACAGTTCCCTCCCCTTTAGAAATCACTCTTAACAGAATATTGTTAATTTTCTCATCTGAGTACACCTCCTCGTAGATCTGGACAAACTCATCAGATGAAAGCTTCATAACCCAGGTCCTTTTCAAATCCAAGGGCAGATTCTTAAGGAATTCCTTCGAATCCACATTACCGAATATATCAATTCTATTATCCTCATTTTCTGTTAACTCCACAATATCTTCATTCAACTCCACCATCCGATCATATGAACCAGTTAACTTATCTATGTCTCCTTTAGCCACCTGACCTTGCGCAACAGTTAGGATAACATGCCCGCCTCGGTCATGGCTAAAGTCTCTTAAACCCATCTGAGCCTGCTTACCGGTCCAAGTCCTAACAAACTCTTCACTTGACTCCTTGCTAAGAGACCCGAAAACATTATTCACTGTTCCAGTATTCTGGTTTATTATACCCTTAACATATTTTATTATCTTATTTCTTTCCTCCCCGCTGAGCTGATGATCCGGATCAAACAAAGAAGATAACTCCTCTTCACTGCATCCAAGTTCTTTTGCAGCCGACGATGAATCAAAATACATTGAATCATCCTGCAAGAGAAGCCGACCTAAAAGAATCACTTGCTCATTATCAAGGGAGTTTGCCAGATTCTGCCCTGTACTACCCATAAAGCAGCCTAACAAATTATTTGCGACACTTCCCGGGATGCCCTCCCCATCATCCCACTCCTGAATTACTCTTTCTAACTGGAAGGGCTCAAAGCCACTACCCCACCTGCTCCATCCTTCTAAATCCATCCACCTGATTTCTTTGCGAGGGGTTATCTCTTCATGAAAGTTTAAGTGAAGCAAATCCCTAACTGCATCGACCTTAACCTCAGGAGACCAGGATGCTACCACATCTATCACATTCTGACCACCCAAGCCTACGAATGCGTCGACTGATTCATTCCCTGTGGGTTTAGCAACCTGGCTGGCTGTCGTATCATTCATGCCCTCTATAATCAGGTTAAGCTCTTCATTGTTCATTACACGCAGTGTTTCATATTTGGCTCTTTCACCGGCAAAGCCTTCAAGATGCTTCATAGACTCTTCACTACCTTTCTCATTCCACAACTGTAATGCATCCTTTCCTCCAAGCTCCTGGACCGCAGCCAATCCCTCACTGCCAGATATCGAACCGAAAACTCTTTCTAACCTATCCAATCCCTCTTCACTTACACTCTTCTCTTTCACATACTCCCTGATCTCTGCAGCAGATTTATTTTCAAGATTCGGTATCGCGGATGCGAGAGACACAAGCCCGTCATCAGAGAATTTAGGTAAAATCTTTGCCCAATCCTCCCCGGAATATTCTACAAAGAACGGAGCAACACCTGCTTCAGTGAACGAATCAAATACGTCGTCTGCAGTGTTTTTATTAATGCTGCCATATGCTGCTGACATATACTTATTGAAGAGATACTCACCTATCGCTTTCTTGACGGCTTCTTCATTATCAATGTCTGCAAGAACTCCTTCAGAATAACCTCCACCAAATGTTTTTATCAGCTCACGCTGTTTTGTTTCGTTTCCTGCCACCTGATCAAATAATTTATCTGATTCACTATTCTGAACTACAAACTGCCGCTGAGCAGGGTCAAGAATGCCATTTACGAAATCAGATGACTGAGATTCATTTTGCTGCCATATGAATTGCGCACTACCTTGCAGTTTCAAGAGATCTATTGTGCTCAGACAACTCTCCTGCCTGAATTTGTCAAACAACACACTCCAGGATTCCTCTGTGCCGCTATCATAAATTATTTCCCTTTGCTCTGGAGACAACATACTCCAGAATTCACGGAATTCTTCATCAGACAAACCCACGATAAGTTCAATTATCTCTTCCCCAGTCAAATCAATGCAAGGATTATGTCCAATACGCTCTACTGCATCAATTATGTCCTGGGTGCTCCTGCCGATTGCTTTACCTGATACTTCACTTTCGGCATAGTCATCGACTATGACCTTTTTCATATCCTCCGGCAGATTCAATAAAACTATTTTTTTATCCCAATCAGTCAACAAACCACCTACTTTTGTTGCATTCTCTTCGCTGATGCCGTCAAAAACATTAAAAAAGTTTTGCGAATACCTGATCTTATCTATGTCTTTTAACTCACCTGAACTGTTCAACAGATTATATTTCTCCAGGTTTTCTTTAGGCGCCAACTCAAGCATCTTCGTTAACTTATCTTCTAATTCCCCGCTTGGATCAAAACCCTTGGCAAATACACTCTCTGTGAGAGGCCTACTCTTATCATCACCTATTACCTTAAATATGCGTTGCCATGCGCCTCCATCTGTTGCTTCTATACGTTCTTTATCCTCCTGAGGTGTTGCAAGATCAAAGATACTTCCGGCAACCTCCAAAGACATCTTATCCATCGACTCCTCATAATACCGATCCTCCAAAAACTCTTTTAACACGGGATTAATGTCTCCTGGATCAGTATGATCTTTTAATAATTCCATGAACTTACCTGGATTATTTTCCGCAAGATCCTCTAAAAATTCACGATTCAATTCAGCATCCATGCTCTGCATACGCTCCCTCATCGCATCAGCATCTAAAAGCGTTATTAATTCATCAAGCTTCCAGCCGGAAACATCCTCTACTCCCTGATATAGTTTCGATATTTCCTCTACTGTATGAGGCCTTACTGGCTCCATCTGCGCACCATCCAGACTCAAAACCAGATTCCTTGCCCCAGACGGATACAAGGTTTTAATCAAATCCCCTGCGGGTTTCACTTCAAATATTTTGTCTGTGTCTGAAAGCTTTAGTACGTCTCTTTTTGCATCCGAATGCATGTTCTCAAATAGGTGTAACCGATTCTCATCTGAGATCTGGTTCTCCATCAGGCCCAGTTCCTGGTTGGTGACACGGTATCTCAAATGGAACTCCCACACCGGCATACCTTCCTTCTCGCCGCTCTGCATAGTGCCGGATGAACGGATTCCAACAATACTGTGTTCAAGATCCCTAAACAAGATCTTTGCATCCTCCGAACTCAACCCTAGATTAACCAAATCATCAATGCTCATACCTGCGAGTTTAACCGGATCAAAGGCAAAGAACTTGATAGTGGTTTTACCCTCATCAGACATATCACGATATATCTCCCGCAGACGCTCTTGACTGTTTCCGGTATCAATAATCCACTTATCTTTTTCAGAGTCTTTTACCGTGCCATCCAAATAAGATACCCAGTCAGAATCAGGGATACCTGAGACCGTGCTCGGATAATGGTTCAACATCTGGAATCCGCCGATGTCCTTATGTTCCAGAATAAAGTTTCTGAACTCCGAGCCGCTTTCAAAATCCAGGACACCTAATTCATCCATTTCTTCTGCGGTAAGCGTGAACTCATAAACTGTATTATCCGGAAGCCAACCAAACAACTTCACAGTTCCTTTTCCGTCCAATATCCTACCTATCTCATTTAACTCCTCAACCGATGAAGCCTCTACTATATCACTTGCTTGCGTATTATTAAACCCATATCTGCCCAAATCATTTACGTGCTCATCTACAAGCTTCGAGAGCCCCTCCTCGATCACCTCGTCGGATAAACCAAGGGTCACATTATGTGCAACACTATCTGATACAATCTGCAGATAATCAACCCCCTCCTCTGCGGCCGCTGAATCAACTATATCATTTCTTATAGTGTCAGTGAGGTTACCTACCAACGGAACCGCCTCATCTGGTCTCATGACATCAACGAACCGGGCTGTAACAACATCACTTTTTACCTCAAAGGGTACGCCCGCCACCGTCAACGCACCAACTGCTTCATTTGGATCTGTGTGAGTGAACAAAAACATATACTGTGACTCATCAAATCCGTCTGCGACCTCTTTTACAGCGATTGTGTTTAACAGACGCACCCAGTCATCGGGGTTATCCAAGTCAAGTATGATCTTATCCATACTCTCATAAGATAATTCCTCTGCGATTGCTGTATTAGAGTCCTCATTATCCAACCCCATTAAAACAGCCTCAATATCTTCATACGACAACACAGGCTCCTCACCAACTACTGCTGCCGCCTCTTCTATAGACACCTCCGGTTCTCCAACCAATCCATCCCTGATTTCGTCAACTATTATCCCGGTAAGCGGCGCGGTAGCAAAAAAGGCAGCTAAACCCATCAAACCCAGTTTTTTAGCCTTCGAGGGCATTTCTGAATCATCAAACAACTCACCCTTTGCCCAATCCAAATCAATATGATACATGTCATATGACATATCCTTCTCTTTCTCAAGGAGCCTCTCTTTTGACCTGCCGCCAAACTCTGCCTTAACCTTATTAAACATATCATCATATCCCACAGGCTTTGAGGATTCAAATGATTCCCCAACCGAATAGAAACCGACATATGATAAAACATCGTCTTTTGTGACGTCTGTGAACTCAAATATTTTTCTTTCGGCCGACCACTCAGCATTATCGATAAACCGTTCTATGTCCTCATCACCCGCTTCCAGATTCCACATACGGTTAAACACGGTGTGCTTATATCCGACTAAATCTCTCTTTTTCTTGTATCTATCCCGGTCTATGTCATCTAGGCTATACCCTACATCCGCTAATATCTTCTTGTAGTCAATACTGTATCTTTCACCTAATTTTTCGGCTTCCTCTATAATCCGCTCATCCAGACTAATGAAGTCTTCATCGGTTACATCTGAATTAAGTTCAACTCCACCCATCAAAATATCTGCTTTAAGCTCATCCAAGTCCCCCAGCTCAGAGAGCAAAGAACTGTTACCAAATACCTGACTCATATCCGGGACATCTATATTATCTAATAACAAACGCTCAGTCTCCACCATATTTTCTTTATTTAAACTGCAATCGTTTTTTTCCAGTTCACTAACCCATACCTGCTCAAACTGCCTGAAATCCCTTACCCTGAAATGATCATCGATACTAAAAACAGAGGCATTTAACAGATTCTCCACAACCTCTGCTATGAGCCTCACCGACTTACGGAGACTCTCAAATTCAAGGGATGATATACTGTCAAGGCTCTCCCTTATTTTATCCTCCCCAATACCCTGCTTTCTTCCTTCTTCTTCAATGAGCTTGATTAACGAATCCGACGCCTTCTTTATCCATACCTGTTTATTTGTTTCTTCACCGATTCCCAAGAGCAGATCAAATACAACCTCTCTGCTACAATAATCCTGCATAACCTCAAACAGATCATCAACACTTTCAATAAGCGCTCTCGTATCCCAGATATGCTCTTCCCTGACAACATCTAGCAGATTTCTGTCGCTGATAGCATACTCAATAAAATTACCTGATTTAATTATTTTCCTTGCCTGAGTATACGCAGCATACACAACCTTATCCTTGAGCCGCCCCATATCACCCATATCACCCTTAATTTTCTCTTGAATATACGGCCCCTCCACATCCCGTACCACAACCGGATTATATAACGCACTCCACTCATCAGCCGAGGTATCGAACATACGCTCATACATGTCCTCCCTATGATCCCTTAGAACACCTAAACTCTCTCCTACATTTTCTTCTAGCGTATGCTGCACATAACCTAAACCCTCCAACACCCTCATATAACCCAGTCCCCCTATCTCATCTAAAATATCGTATTTTACTGCAAGTGCTTTAGCCTTTTCTACAACCCTCTCATGCACCCTCATAAAATCTTCCTCAGTTGCCGGAGCACTAAGATCAACAAACGAACTTCTACCCGCATTCCCACCCCCCGCAGTAACCGAAGGATGCATAACCCCCTCTTCGCTCTGAATAAGTGAACGACTGACGCCGGATTGTTTCCCTAGCTCCTTCCAGGCCTTCTTGATCCCCTCCCTTACCGACAACTTTGCTTTCTTTTCTGTTTCCTCGGCGGACTGACTTAAAACCTCATCCAACTCATCGAGTCTAATATCATGCTTTTCAACAGCAGACCTAAGATTACTATCTAACGGTATACCCTCCGCATCCAAAAACAATAACTCATCTAATGCAACATCAGGCGGATACTCCAAAAGAATCCTCTCCTCCCTACCTAAGTCACTGAATTTCTGCGGATTATCCTGATTACCAGTAAGATCCAAATAATACTTATCTACCCTATTCACATACTTCTTTTGCAGCTTCACAATCTTATGAACTACTTCATTAATCGAGGTAGCTGCATCAATCCTCTCGTCGCTAGAAGCGGCACTATTCAAAACAATATTCTGCTCACTGAGAACATCCAACAAATCAATT
Organism: Candidatus Altarchaeota archaeon; assembly: GCA_030609775.1. Classification (GTDB taxonomy): domain Archaea; phylum Altiarchaeota; class Altiarchaeia; order IMC4; family QMZM01; genus JAUWTD01. Next base: position 1,782 of record JAUWTD010000047.1, on the reverse strand, counting down.
GAATCAAAAAGAGGCTTAAAATCATGTTCATCACGAAATACCTCAGGAACCGACATATGCTTATATACCACCCACTTAACCACATGAGTTATACGCAAAATAGCACCAATCTTTTTTCCCTCAATAGACCCGGAATCCTTCAGAGTATCCAAGGAACTGGATACAATGTCGCTCTTTTCTTCAATGGCGTTGAAGACATACGGAATCAATTCATCAATCTTCTGGTTAAGCTCCTGCATCTCCCTCTCCTTAGATGACAGAGACAGCTCCTCTACATCCCCAAATAAGTCACGAGCTACCGATTCATTATATGCGCTAACACCTTCCCGAGTGATAATAATCTTATTTCCTTTAGGTGATATCATACCCTTTTCGATAAGCCAGTCAACAGCTTCAGGGTTAAGGCTTTCACGATCAACCGAACCCTTCTTTGATGCATCACCTAACTTCTTGAAGGTAGTGAACTCCTCCCCACCCAAAACAGAACCATCTGGTGTCCGGATTACTACCTGATCTGATTCTGAAATAATTGGCACTATTCCCTCTTTTGTTTCTTGTGTGAGAGCGATCTCTGGATGCGATTCGGTTGTTTTTTCTATTATTCTATGCGTTATTAAATCTTCTAGTATCTGATTGGTCACGTCTTCAGGTAATTGGGTTGCTTGAGATAGGGTTCCTGCATCGGTTTTTTTGTTTAGAATATATTGTACTGCAATGGCTGAGATGATTTTTGTCTCATCTACAGTTGTTTCTTGTCTGGTTTTTTGTTGTATTTTTTCCTGAATCCGTTGTGTTGTTTCCTGTGTTTCTTGTATAATTGCAGTGGCTGCTTGCTGGGAATCATGGGCCCTATAAAATTTATCTAATCCGATGAGTCCTTGTTCTCCGGTGTTTTTAATGGCTTCAACTGCTATGTATGCAGTTGTTATGTCCTGGGAGTTTATCCAAGGTTTGTGTTCTAGTTCTTTTATTAGTTTCTGTTGCTGAGTTTTTACTTCGCCGTCAAATAAGGTTGCTACAGATAATGCAATAAGAGGATTTTTGATCCCGAGATCATACATTATTTGACGGATTTTCCGTGTTTCCTGAGGGGTTATCATTCCATCTGCTCGAATATCCCCCAGATTATGTATACAATCTAGTGTTTGGGTTTCGGGTTGGGTGAGTGTTCCATAAAGTTGACTTCGTTCTTTTAGCGATCTACCCAAGGTCGTTACTATCCTGATCTCTTCATATGTTCTCCTGGTGATCTTCCCTATATCCCGAAGAGCATCTGTTTTTTGTTCGGATGTGGTTGCTTGACCATATTCTATTATTGCGTTCGTGATTTCCTCGGTGTTGTGTTCTATTGCAGGGACTATCAGAGGCATCACTGATTTCAGTTCTTCTATGGTTTTTTTGTGTTTTATTGAGGTGTAGTTAGGTGTTTGAGTGATTGCTTCTATGGCTCGGGTGTATTCTATGGGATTTTTGTTTAATGTTTTTTCTGCTACACTTTGAGTTAGGCCTATCTGAGTTGTTATTTCTTTTGTTTGTGCTGAGGATAATCGGGCTTTTATTGGTTGGACTGTTGTTGTTGGTGTTAGTGTTATTGGTGTGGTTGGTGTGATTATTGGTTTGCCTATTTTTTGTTTTGTTTCGGTTGTGAGGGTGAGTATTTGTTCTGCGGTTTCTGTTGTTGTGGTTTCTATTATTTTTTGTTCTGTTAGTTTGTCTAGTATTTGTTTTGTTTGTTGTTCGGGTAGTTGGCTTGTTTTTATTATTGTGGCTTCGTCGGTTTTT
>JAUWTD010000057.1 GCA_030609775.1 Candidatus Altarchaeota archaeon | reverse complement strand
GTGGATTCTGTTATGGCGGGGTATGTAAGTTATCTGTCTGCGACGACGGATTACAGGGTCCAGAAGAAAATAAGATTGATTGTGGTGGACCTTGTGGGAGTTGTCCCTGGATTAAAGTCGAAACCCGGGCTTATATGGATGAAGAGTTAAGAATCGTTGTGATGAATCCTCAAACCGGGCTCCTCCTTAAACTAAAAGAACCTAACGGAAAAATCAGGGAATATAATGTAACAAAGAAAGGTTTAAGCACCTATCAGACAATATCGTATCAACCCAACACAACCGGGTTATATCTGCTTGAGCTGGAAGGCTATGATGAAAGATATGTTAACGTAAGAAATAAACCGGTTATTCCCGGGTTAGAGAGTTTACCCGAGGAAATCAGAAGTCTTCTATTCCCCTTATTGGCGGCATTGGGGGGTATATTGTTCTGGAAGCGTAGGAGGACAAAGGTTGTTTTAGATGATTCAGCAATCAAAAAGTTTGTTAAGGAGGATAAATTAGATGAATTAATTAGGAAATACAGAAAAGTTTACACTGCATCAGACCGAATTTGGAGGGCGGACAAACTCGTCTTCATAGAACTCAGCAACTCTGAAATGGTTACTGCAGAAGATCTCTCAGATAGGTATGGCATTATGTTAGCTGATGCGAAAACATTGATTTTATGTAAAAAATTAAGAGCCAAAAAACTCATATCGGATGTGGAATTGCCTGAAGAGATCAGGGAAGGTTTCGAAGGGACAAAGGTTATAAGCACTGAAAAAGAAATAGAAAATTAAAAATGAGTTATCAGGAGACACGGGTGGGTGTGCCAGGGATTGATAGGTATATTGTTGCCTTTGTTTTGGTTTTGTTTTTCTTTTTGTTTCTGAAGGTTCAGGGATTTGGTTATGTGGTTGGTGTTGAAAACAGTTATTTTTATATGGGGAAACTTGTTTCTGAGGGGGCTATGCCGTACGTTGATTTTTTTTATAGTCAGCCTCCTCTCATGGTTTTTATTTTTGCTTTGATTTTCAAAGGTTTTGGATTTAATTTTTTTCTTCTTAAATCTGTTTCAGTTATAGCTACGGGGGTATCTTCTATTTTTATATTTCAGCTCGTTCGAAATAACATAGGTTCCAGGGAAGCTCTTCTATCTGTTGTGCTTTTTTTGTTCTCTTATGATCTGTTGGAGGCAAGCTCGCATCCGACAGGCATCAATGTAGCGCTCATGTTTATGTTAGTTTCTACTTACTTCTTTTTTTCCGGCAGATATATGTGTTGTGGATTCTTTCTGGGTGTTGCAGGTCTCTGTAACCTGTATTCTTTGGTCTTGTTTCCCATATTTTTTATCCATTCCTTGGAAGATAAAAAAATCTTTAAATTTTTTGTTGTTTCATTTGTTTTAGTATTTGGTGGGGTGAATCTTGTTTTCTTATATCTTTATGGAGACGTTTTTATTTAACAGGTTTATGTATTTAAGGGATTCGGGTTAGATGATCTGTCACATAATCTGGCTGTGTTTTTAAATGTTTTGAAGAGGAATCTGCAGGTTTTTCTGTCTCCGGTATTGATTTTATTTTTTATGAGTAAGCTGAAAAAACCAGTAACCTTAAGTCTCTCTATTGCAGTCTTGTGTGTGTTGTCTCTTGCTTCTTTTAGCACCGCACATTATTCCTATTTTATTTTAGCCTTCCCGTATCTTGCAGTCGTAGGTGCTTATTCATTAAATAGGCTTTCGGAGCGTCTTAACGGATCTGTTGGTTATGTTATAGTATTGTCTCTGTTGTTAATTTCGTATATGCCTGCAATTGAACAATATGGTATGCATGAGAAACAGGTCTTTAGCAGTGCAGAGGAGATGAGTAGTTATGTGATGCAGAATTCAGTTGCACATCAGACCATATTCGGTGATTCGGAAACTGCTTCGTTGATTGCTCTTCTTTCTAACCGAAGCATTGCATTAGATTGTGTTGATTCTAACATGATGAGGTTTCGGTCAGGTGCAGCAGATATTCATTCGACGTTAGGTCAGCTTGAGGCCTCAGATGATTTCAAGTTTTTCATAGGTAGAGAAAAAGCAGGCATATATTCTATGAATGAGGTTAGAAGATATATAGCAGAGGATTGCAGGGAGGTGTTAAGATCTCAGGACGAGTATGGCAGGGTTTTTTATGTGTTTGATTGTTCAGTATAAAAGAATTAGAGGAGATAAAATAAGTAACCATGATTGCAAAAGAGAACAGTGTATTGTTGGTTGTTGATGTGCAGGAGAGGCTGGTTTCGACAATCTTTGATGTAGATAGGATTCTATTAAACATCGGGGTGTTAGTTAAGGCTGCGCAGGTTCATAGGATGCCTGTTTTGTTAACTGAGCAGATGAAGTTAGGTGATACAGTCTTAGAAATCAAGGAAATATTTGAAGGGATTAAGTCATATAATCCCATCAAAAAAATAGGTTTCAGTTGTTATAGAAATAAAGAATTTAGACAGACCCTGGAATCAGTGGATTGTTTGGATATATTAGTTTGCGGGATTGAAGCGCATATCTGTGTCAGTCAAACCGCACTTGATCTTTTGGATAACGGATACCGGGTTCAGGTCGTTGAAGATGCCGTCTCCTCTCATAGGGTGGAGGATAAAAAAACTGCAGTCGAGAGGTTGAGGGATGCGGGGGCAACAGTAACCTGTACTGAAGCATTACTCTATGAATTAACGGTTAGTGCACAAGCCCCTGAATTCAAAAAGATACTGGAATTGACGAAATACCGCCGGAAGGTGTTGTATGATCAATCAAAACAGTAATGTATTCGGTTAAATCCTTTTTTAAGTTCTATTACATCTTCTCTGATTTTTTGTGGGCTTTTGCCGTCGACTGCGATCTTTTTTATTAGTTGGGCTATCTCTTTCATTTCGTCTTCCTTCATTCCGACATGGGTCAGCTCTTGTGTTCCGATTCTTATCCCTGAAGGATTTCCAGTCTTTTCAAGTGTATCCCATGGAAGCAGGTTTTTGTTGATTATGATGTTTGCATCCTCTAGGTCGTTTGCGATTTTTTCTCCGCCTCCGAGGTCTGAGACATCAACTACGACCTGATGTGATTGGGTGAAGCCTTTAGGTTCACATAAAACATTTAAACCTAATTCATAGAGGGCTTGTGCCAGTGCCTTGGAGTTTTTGATTATCTGGTCTGCGTAGTTTTCTCCGAATTTTTCCATCTCCGCAAGTGCTACACTAAACCCTGCAACGTGGTGCAGGTGGTGGTTGCTCATTAGACCAGGGAATGCTGCGTTATCTATTTTTTCTTTAAATTTTTCTTTGCATAATACAATCCCTCCCTGGGGTCCGGGAAATGTTTTATGTGTTGAGGCAGTCATCACATCCGCTCCCTCTTTAAGGGGTTTCTGGAATTTTTTTCCGGCTATGAGCCCTAGAACATGGGCGGCGTCATACATGATAACTGCATCGGTTTCGTCTGCAATAGTTCTTAGCTCTTTTACAGGATGGGGGAATAAGAATAAACTGCATCCAAGGATGATTATTCGGGGTTTTTTCTCTGCTATAATTTTTATTGTTTTATCAACGTCTATGTTCATCTCATCTTTGTCAAATGCATAAGGTATCTCCTTTAAGCCCATGACCCCTGCAGAACTGATGTGTGTGTGGCTTATGTGTCCTCCGCAGGGTATGCTTAATCCGCTGATTGTGTCGCCGTATCTTGCAAGTGCATGATAAACGGTTAGATTCGCAACCGCACCGGAGATTGGGACAACATTCGCATGCTCTGAATTAAATATTTTCTCTGAAAGGCTCATTGCAAGAGATTCAACTTCATCGAATATTTTTGTTCCCTGGTAGAATCGGTCAAAAACCCTGGCTCCGGTCTCATCTCTTCCACCAAGGATTCCTTCAGCATACCGGTGTCCGAAATCTGAGCATATTGCTTTGTTAACTGACAAAGAAACAATGTTCTCACTTGCAATCATATTGACACAATCCTTTCTCCAATCATCCTGCCGGTTTATTTGATTCATAACTTCATTATAAGAGTCCATTTTATCTCCTTGAATAGAATAAGTTAAGATTATTAATACAAAGCTAAAAATAGTTAGTATGAAACAGCGTGCGCATTCGTGGGTTGCCTTAAGGGCGTTGAAACTTTCTTGATGATTCAGGTAAGGCCCCTAAGTTGTTGAAGTTGTTATCCTATTTATTATCTATCAGAATCGTCTAAAGAGAGTGCTGTGACATACTATTCAATGAATTTTTGTGGTGGGATGTAGTCTCCATATTGTTTCTTTGCTTTTTTGAGGCGTTTCTCCTGTTCATCTAGTGCGTTAATCAGTTCTTTAGGTGTGTTAGGGATCTTGTTTTGGTATATGTTTTTTATTCTCTCGATCTTTGAGATGTTTTCAGGGACCCGCAAAGTGAAGATTTCAGTATAAAGTTCCTCGGATAGGTCTTGGCCTAGAACCTCTGAAAATAAGGGTTTAAGGTCCTCGTATCGAGGTATTAAGCCAACAGGTGTTTTTATTGCTCCGATGTCTCCGTGGACTCTTAACTCCATCCATTTAAGCCAGACCCTTTTTGCAAGCTTGTCTGTTATCGGGTCTCCGACTGCATCGTTTAGGAAATAGTTCACAGCAAAGATTGGAGGTATGTTATCCAGGTTTTTTGCAAAATCTATGTAATTTTGCAGGTATCTGCTCAGGGGTATGGAAAGAAAATCGAGGTTAGACATTGGGTTGTGTTTTCTGACTCCTGATTTGCCAAGGGTTGCTGCAGTGGTTTCGGATTCCAGTGATGCGCCCATGGTGAATACTCCATGCGCCCAGTCGAATGCTTCAATAATTGGGACAGTTGTGTGTGAGTCCCGTCCGCCGTAGATTATTCCGCCGACTTCGACACCTTGCGGATCATCGATTCGAGAGTCAGTGTTCTCAAGTAAGTCCATGTTGACGGTGAATCTCGCGTTCGGGTGTGATGCAGGGATTTCGTTTTTTTTATCGTCTATTTTGCCACTATTCCATTCACCGGAGTAGTTTATTCCATGTGTGTGTACTTCGCCGTCTTTTCCAGTCCAGTAGGGTTCTGCCCTGTCAGTGGAAAGAATATTTGAAAAAATTATTTCTCCTTCTTTGTTTAGTATATCCCAGATGAGGGGGTCGTCTTTGGAGTTTATTCCGCCGATTATGCCAAAGATGCCTCGTTCTACGTTGACTGCATTTATTTTCCCATCCATCTTGCGCAGGTATGCGATGTCGTCGCCGATGATTGTTTCACCAGGTATCATAGAGGTTGAGGTTTTTCCGCACATTGACGGGTATGCTCCGGTAAAGTAGGTGACTCGGTTGTTTGATCCATGCACGCCCATGACGAACATGTGTTCGGTAAGCCAGCCTTCACGTGATGCAAGCTGTATTGCAAGCCTCATAGATAGTTTCTTAAGCCCTATCGTGTTTCCGCCGTATTGTGTGTTTGTAGAGTATACAATATTTTCTTTTAGGTCTATGTAGACTCGCCGATTATGGATATTTTTACTTACTCCGCCCTCAAGTTCGCCTGCGCTGTGTATCAAAAAAAAGAATCGTTCACTGTCTTTGATGTTGCTGAATTGTTTGTATCCTGTACGATATAAAAGACCTTCACTGTGTGCGACATATGCTGAATCAGTAAGCTGGACTGCAGGAATAGAAAATTCTGAATCTACTGGACCAAGGCAGAAAAACCGGATATATAATTCCTTGCCTTGCATAATGTCGTCCATTATCTCTGTGATCTCTTCAAGACCCTCGTCTCTGTTGACAGTATTTAGACCGGGATCGAATTCTGCATCTTTTGCTATGAGGAATTTGGTGTTCTTTTTGTCTCTTGCCTGATCAAAGTATCCGTCAAAGTGGAGGGTGTGTCCATCAAGTGTGAGTTTGTGTTCTTCTCCTCCCTCGATTGCCCGCGTCCTTATGTATTGGGCATCTTCTATGCGGTCAGTGCATACTGTGATTTTATCAGGATTACATAGTAACACATACTTCTCTATGAGGTTATGTAATCTATTATTCTTTATCGCAACAAGTTTTTCATAGCTATCGCCCACAAATTTTTCTTTGAATTTTTTCATCGTTTTTCAGCCGGTAATCAGTCTATTTTTAAAATGTAACCTACAAAAAAAGAGGCATGCTATTGTAGCAGTATATGTTATATAATAGTTGTGAGTCTTAAAGAATCATCTGCTTAGAACATCAGTAGTCCGGGTTTGAAGATAAGTATCAGACCTAAGGACACCATTACCAGGCCCCCTATAAGCTTCAGCACCCTTCCGTGGATTTCGTTTACACGTTCTGACTTGAATGAGTAGATGAAGCTTCCAAGTATTGCGAAGAGCGGTAGGATATAAACGGCACAATAGAACGCAGTAAATAGGATGGGAGCTAGTTGATTGCCCGGATAGTTGACGATCAGGGTTTCGATGTATTCCATGGGTAGTATGAATGTGCAGCCTAGCTCCACAAGATTTACCATTACTGCAAGTATTATTGTTGCGATGATAACAAAAAACATGTCTCTTTTTGATTTGGCAGTTTCTATGTTTCGTCCAAGTTTCCCTATTTTTTTAAATATCTTGCCCTGTTTTTCTGGGGACATAGTAAGTGAGATTCCTTTCTTGAAGAAGAAGAAGTCTTTTATGTTGATGAGTCCGGCTATCATCGCTATGACTGCCACAGTTATGCGGATTATGTCTTTGTATCCGCCTAAGAGTTCGGTTCTCAGGAATAGTAAAACCATTATGAATAGGAAATACATTAATCCAGAGGTTAGGATAAATATGCTGCCGATGAGGAGCATTTTTTTCCTTGATTTTGTGTGTGTCAGAATAGAAAGCAAGAAAGCCAGCACAGCGAAAGCGCAGGGATTGAATCCGTCTACGATTGCTATTATGAATGTGAAAATAGGGAACGAAAACTGTTTTGCATATTCGACCACATTCATAGAAGGAAGAGACTCAAGGTATGCGAATAAAAAGATTATTACCAGGAAAGCAAATAGGGATACCCAGTATCGTTTCCGTATCTTGGATCCTATGACCATGTAGGCTATTGAAACCAGCATAATCAAGACCACAATAGATAAAATTACGTAGTTTGTCCCCGGTAGGCTTGGCTTTATTATGCCGTCAATCTTGCTGTCGGGGATCTCGCTTTTAAGGATTTCTCCGGTCTTTGCATCTATTGTAACCAATACATTAGGATAGTTGATATCTGATTTTATTCGTTCAGGCGTCCACCAGGAAACACTGTATACATTATCTGATATGTATACATTAGCTACTACATCATTGTGTAAAGCGGTGAGGTTGCATACGACGCGGTCTCTGCGGGCTATGTCTAATGCATCCATCTTTGAGAGCATAGTAGACAGGTTCATAAGGTTCCTTATCGCAATCTCTATCTGGTTGGGGCATCCTACATAGCCTAGATAACCCTGGTACCAGACTGATTCACAGTCATGTGACTCATAGCCGATAAATACCTTATCCCCTATAAAAGTCCTTGGAACCCCTGCAGTATTGGTATTATATCTTCTGCAGGTTTTTACGAAAAAATCCCAGTTCGCAGAGGATTCAAAATATTTTACATCTAATCGGGGATATTTTTCCTCCAGTTGCTCGAGGAATTTCCTCTCTTCTGCACAGTGGGGACATGTGAGACTATAGAAGAACAGAATCTCGATCTTTTCATCGTCATTTATCTGCGCATTCACACCAGAGGATAGTAGACCTGCAAAGATTACAGTGACTGCAAGAAGCGGGAGTATTCTATCTCTGATATTAGCCCCTGTATGATCATCTCTCCAGAGCATGTTAAATTATAAGATTTCTAATTTAAATGCAGGATATTATGTGATAATATGGTTGCATCAGTAAATTTAATAGGTACCTCGGGCTGGAGTTATGATCACTGGAAGGGTATATTTTATCCAAATGACCTCGGCAAGAGGAATTGGCTGGAGTTTTATGCTAGAAGCCTTGGTTCGGTGGAATTGAATGCCAGCTTTTATAGGCTGCCCAGTAAGAAGATATTCCGTAGCTGGAAAGATAGGACGCCTGATGGGTTTGTTTTCGCGGTTAAGATGAGCAGGTATGTGACCCATAGTAAGAGGCTTCTAAATGTTGATGAGTCTCTTAGTATCTTTTTTGATGCATTAAGTGGATTAGGGAGGAAGTGTTCTGTTGTCCTGATCCAGCTTCCTCCAAGCTTAGAGTTTGACCTAAAGCGGGTTGGTGTCTTCCTGGATGAGTTGACAGGTAATTATGTAGAGCATAGATTCACCGTGGAGTGCAGGAATCAGTCATGGTTTAATAAGGGAGTATATTCTTTATTCAGGAGATATGGGATTGCATTCTGTATTTCAGATACACCCTGCTATCCCTATACTGAGGAGATTACTAGTGATTTTGTTTATGTTAGATTGCATGGACATGAGCAGCTGTATCGTTCCTGTTACAGTGACGGGCAGCTTAGGGAATGGGCAGAGAAGGTAATAGAATGGAATAATCTGGGCAGGGATGTGTATGTCTACTTCGATAATGACGCTAACGCATATGCTGTACGTAATGCGTTAAGGCTTAGGGAGTTTTTAGATGGGTGAGTTAGTTTTTAAGGAAGAAATATTAAGTATAATGATAAATCATTATAGTTTTAGGTGATTATTATGGTAGAAATAAAAATTGACAAAGAAAAATGTGTTGGCTGCAACAATTGCATTGATTCATGTCCAGTCAACTTGTATACGTTAAATGACGGGAAAGCAGTTGTATCAGGTAATATAGAAGATTGTGTATTATG
>JAUWTD010000058.1 GCA_030609775.1 Candidatus Altarchaeota archaeon | reverse complement strand
GGTATGGAAGGTAGGTATGGAAGGTAGGTATGGAAGGTAGTTTCCCAAAAGATTAGGCACTACACACACCTTACGATAAATATATCAGGTGATGCCTAAATTAATATATAATATGATGCTTAGATCAAATGGTTTCACTCTGGTAGTTATGTTAGCATTGTTAGCATCCATATTCCTGAAATTTCTATTAATCCCGGTTGAATATGATATATTAGGACATAAATTGAATTTACCCTCCCTCGCGTTCTTTATTGTCTTGCTCTTTTTCAGCACTCTTATCATCCTAACCCTGAGATTCTACACATACAAATAAAATTTAGATACATACACCCAAAAAAAACACACACACTATACCAAAGCTTAAGATAGGGTATGCTATGTAGACACAGATACTTGATGCATGACAATACCTTGGTTTATTGTATGAAGTTAACTAATAGGTATACTGCTGTGATGAGTGCAAGCATGAGGGTCCATATTAGCCAGTTCCAGTTTTTGATGTCTTCGCCGTCCAATCCCTTGGTTGGAAGAATCTCGGCCATAGCCAGAATGATTGATGTTGAATAAATCATCTGATATATGATGCTTGGGTTTTTGAGAAACATGAAAGCAAAGACTGCAGTTATGCTCAGGGATATCAGGGGGCCGACGAGTTTGACTACGCCATTCTTCCATTTACTCAATTCACTATTTTTTCTCTCCATTAAAAATCCGGGAACACCAAAGCAGTTCCCTAAAAAAGCAGTGAATATTGTTATTACCGAACCTCGGAGCCAAAACCTGTACTCCATCTCGATTCCTAAAACCCGACCCATAAGTCTGTGGCCTAATTCATGGGATAAAATAGCGATAAAACATATTCCAGAATTCAAGATTATTAGGTTGAAAAACTCCATTGTCGGACCGGTAAAGGTCCAAGTTATCGAGAAACCAAGGACAATTGAGGCACATAAAACAGCTATTGATTCATTCACATGAATTTTCTTGGCTTTTGCATCTTTATTCTGGAATTTTGCTTTACGTCTCCCGAAGCTCTCAATGAATGATTCAATTAGTTCCTGGAAGATGTTAAAAAATCCCAGTAACAATATACCGATTCCTGCGGCGGCCACAGGTACATATTCCTCAGATATGATTTCTTTAAGCGGAGAATAATTAACTGCCCCCCGCTCTAATTTCTCCACTCTCTTATGGTATAATACCATGATGTTTGAGTCGTTGTCGAATATGCCTCTACCAATGGTCACGTATCCTCCATATTTTGTTGATTCATTTTTTATAAGGCCTTCAGCATATACTTTGTCGGTAAATCGATTGTGTCCTTGCCCTCCTACAAGAACCACTACCGTGGTTCCATCCACCAATTCGTCTATACTGGTTTCGTTTTCATGCAATATTTTTTTGGTTATATCTATCTCCCCCATATCCTCCCCCGCACTTACAGATGCCCGGGCTTGCGTGGATAGGTCACCAGATAAGATAGAATCTATCATAAGTCTTTCAATGAGGTCTAGGTCGCTTCCGTATACTACATAAATATGTATCTCCAGATCCTCCGGGACCTGGTCGCGAGGTATATCAATTTCGAGTGTGAAATCCTCCATAAGGCCATCAAGACCCTGCCCGCAGCAGATGCCGGTAAGCAAGAGAGCCCATAGAACAAAGAATAAATATCTGGCCATAATACATATTAATCCTGCAAGATAAAATATCTTCCAGGTTAGGGTATGGGGAATTTCTTAGGTCAGTTGCTGGCGGGGCTAATAATCTTTTAGAAAAGGGTTATCCGCTTAAAAAGGATTCAGGTATGTGGATTCAATAGATCGGATATATTGACATGTTGGTATGTGGATATATTGATATCTCAGTTAGGCACTACACTCTACTGATTTTGACCTAAATAGAATCAGCCCAGTATTTAGTTTATTTATCTTCTGTATTCTATAGATAAATGGTTGGTTTTATGAAGAAGCTATTGCTGGTTTTTTTGGTTTTAATGGTTGGATCCTCCAATAGTTGCGCCTACGAGGGTATCAGTTGCTCCGAGTATCCGGAAAATGATTTAATCTTGTTATTAGATGAATCCAAAAACAATGTAACCTACAGCAAATATCTCACAAACTCAGACATACCAGGGAGTTGGGTGATAACAGATCAACACGAATTAACCCGCGAAGACATCAATGAATACATCCTAAAAAGCGCGTTTTCCCGTAGAGACTATAGAGAAGATAAGTTCATAGGCATGTACGTTCAATCCATCAGCACAGAAGGAGGAGAAGTTGATGTTTTAATTGAATCATTCACTCAAAAAAGTGATGCAGAAAAAATATACGACTTTTATAATCAAGAATACAAAGAGGCAAGAAATGTCGTTGGCTTTGAAAATACCGACAAATATGGTGTAAAAGGATTCACCGCCCAGATTAGAAACGATGAATATGTTTACAAATTCATAGACCAAAAAAACAGGCTGATACATATATGGAGTCTAAGCGAAGATGACGGGGCATATGTTGCCGAAAAATACAGCGACCTGAAAAGCACATTGCTGATCTCAGAGACCCGGCATTTTAAGGCAAAGGTATGTAAATCACAAAGCTTGGCCTGCACACAAATCTTCTATTTTAGTCCGACAAACGACGAATACACGGTAACAAAATGTATTACACAACACGGCAGTAGAGACATCCCCTGTCCTGAAAGCAGGATGGATAAGTATGCAGGTTACTTAGAGGTGCCATTCCCCTCATGCGAAAAAGAAGACATCATAGAAATAACCTACCTGAAAAACAGCGAGTTCCCTATAAAGAATCGATTCTGGTCACCTGAGGACTTTTATTTCGAAAGAATATATCCTACAGAAGAGATCAGATTAACCCTGGCAGTACCGAAAGGAATGGATATAAAGCATTTCTCAACACAAGACATTAAACCACAAATAACTGAAAATGATGAGTACACCACCTTCCTGTGGGAAAAAAAGAATATACAACCATATGAACCAGAGAATCTAATGCCTCCAGTGAGGGAGGTGATAGGTAGAGCGAGTTATAGTTCCCTGAAATCATGGGATGAAGTAAAAGAATGGGCTGAGGAACTATTTAACGATGCCATAGATCCAGAACAGGTTAAAAAAACAGTCAATACCATCGTTAAAGCCGACGATCGTGAAGAGGAAAAGATTAGAAAAATATATGAATGGGTGAGAGATGAAATACGATACGAAGATAGTGAAATAGGTTTCACAACAGGTTATCAACCCCATGATTGTAGAGAAGTGTTAGATCTCAAATTCGGCGACTGCAAAGACAAAACAGTACTTCTCATATCAATGCTGGATGCTGCAGGAGTCAAGGCATGTCCCGCCTTGGTTTCACAAGACACAATAAACATGCAGACACCAAACCCCAATGAGTTTTATCACGCAATCGCAGTAATTCCAAGAGAGAGTGGAGACCTATGGCTTGACTCTACCTGCAGCAACTGCCCATATGGCTACATACCTGCAAGTGAACAAGGTGCGGACGTTCTGATCCTCTCACACCCCAATAAAGAATTCACTAAAATCCCTGTGAACGATAAAGACAAGAACAGGGTGTTTAATGCAAGCTACATAATAGATTTGAATAAAGAAGGTGAAGCAGAGATAGAAGTTACTCTCAAGGATACGGGCGCAAATGCATTATACCTGAAAGAAGAGCTTGAAGATGCAGATGAAGATAGAATAGAGGACATAGTAGAGTATATAATAGAAGAGGTTTGCTCAGACTTTGAATTAGTAAGCCACAAACTAATTGACTCAACCGATGAAGAGACCATCCTGATTGAACTAACAGTCAAATGCGACCATTTCGCAACGAAATCAGGGAACAAACTCATCTATAACATGGTAGAGAATTCAATGTACTCCGAAACCATCAACGACGACGAGAGAAGATTCCCCCTAGTCATAGAAAGCAGTATCCACTATACATCAAGTCAAAGAACATACATTCCAGAGGGCTACACTGCTGAACTAATCCCAGATAATTACTCTGCAAAAGATTCTTTTGCAGATTACAGCTTTGGATGCATAAAATCAGACTCGGAAATCACCTGCTCAGAAAACTGGGTTGAAAACGAAATAACACTACACCCATCTGAATTCGAATCATTTAAAAATTTCTATAAAGAAATAAATTCGCTGAAAAAATCGATAATAATATCCCTTGAAAAATTAGAAACTAAGAAAGAGGAAAACACCCAAACAACAGTTGCCGAACCTCCAACTACCGAAAAAACAATAAAAGAAGAATCAGAAGAAGCAAACGAAGAGGAACCTGGAAACAACATAGCTGCCAGTGCCGTAGTTATAATAATACTTGTATCTATTATAACAATAGGGGGTATTCTACTGTTAAGGAAAAAGAAGCCCGAACCTCGGCAAAGATCACGGAAGTCAAAGCTGGGTTAAATACTCTGATTTAACAGAAGTATCAACATGTTACTATGTTGACATATAAGCATAGTGATATCTTACCAAATTAGGCACTACATGCACTTACAAAATTAGGCACTACACAAAAGTAATCCAGGTTTATTACAAACCAACAGAAAAACTATCCCATCCTTTAGGTCGCAGAGGGATGCATAGCCTCTTAATTGCATGCAACGAAAACAATAATAAATATTTGAGTTGGCCCTGATTTTTTTGGTTTATAATTATCTAATTATAATGATTAATAATAATAAATTAGGTGAATACAAATGTCTGACATGCAAAAAACATTAGATGAAGCAGTAGAAACTGCAGCAACATTAGGTAAAGAATATACTGGGTTAATGGGTCCTTTCGGTGTTTTAAAGAGACACTCTGTGGAGAATGACGGCGCACTTAAATCCAAGACAAAGAGATTAATCGCGTTGGCGCTTGCAGTTGCCAATGGATGCGAGTGGTGCATAGCTTTACATGTGAAAGGATTAATGGATGTGGGAGCAACCAAGGATGAAATGATTGAAGCCTGCTTTGTATCAGTATTAATGGCAGGGGGCCCAGCAGTATTCCATATCCGATTGGTTTTGGATGCAATCGAAGAATACACTGAATAAAAAATTTGAAATGAAAAAGATTCTGGCATATGTGAGCCCAGAGAAGCATGCGAGCTTATTTGATTTAATAGTTGCGCATGATTCGGGCGCAGATGTTGTTATACCCTACAGCAACGTAGCCGGGGAGGATATGCGAGATACCATACACAGCTGTGTGTTCACACGGCACCCGGAGGATCTAAAGAATACTGCAGTGTTTATCGGCGGACATGACGTAGAGAAAGGGGAGGAATTGATGAACACCATCCAGGAGACATTAGGTGAATTACCTGATTTCTTCAGGGTTTCAGTAGCAATAGACCCGGATGGATCCTACACGACGTCAAGCGCCTGCGTTGTGAAGATAAAGAAGGCTCTCCAAGGCAATCTGTCTGGACTGAATTCAACGATCTTGGCCGGAACCGGGCCGGTCGGACAGAGGATTTCTGTCCTGCTGGCTAAGGAAGGATGCAATGTAACGCTTACATCAAGGAGATTAAATAATGCAAAAAATGCCTGCGAGATGATAAAGAAAAGATATGATGTAGAAATTAAATCATTTGAGGCAAACAATGAAAAAACAACCAAGGAGGCGATTTCGGACTCAGACATAGTTATCACAACCGGACCAGAGGGTGTGAGGCTTTTATCCAAGGAAATTTGGTCGAAATCACCTGTGAAGGTATTAGCAGACATAAACGCGGTCCCACCCTATGGAATCGAGGGAGTTGACCTAAGAGACGACTGCAAAGAGATAGAAGAAGGTCGGATAGGGATTGGTGCGTTGGCTGTCGGCGGCCTGAAGATGAAATGTCACCGTGAACTAGTGAAGAAATTATTTGAAAAGAAAGGGGTTGTATTTGACCTAGAGAAGGTTTATGGGATTGCTGAATCAATAATGGTTCCGAAGACATAAAGAAAAAAAATGATAACACTGAAACTAAAAAATATTGAGGATCTGAAAACAAAAACAGGCAAAAAAAATCTGTTGATTGCCTGTGGCCTATGCCCTTACTGGAATTTCTCCAAAGAAGACATAGATAAACTGGGTGAAAGCCTAAATTCAGGTTTTATGAAATTACCTATGCTCTGCAACTACCCGGAGATTAAGGTGGATTCAGATGAATATGACCGCATCTTTGTGTTAGCCTGCGGTGCCGGATCACAGGTGGTCTCAGATGTCTTAGATAAGGAAATAATCCCGGTTGCAGACACGACAGGGATTGGAGTGAAATCTGATGGCAAAATCAGAAACTATTGTTCAGCCTGCGGAGATTGCATCATTGATGAAACCTCTGGAATATGTCCCATAATGCGGTGCTCAAAATCCCTGCTCAACGGACCATGCGGCGGAGTCCAGGATGGCAAATGTGAGGTAGGAGATATTGATTGCGGCTGGATCCAGATCGGGGAAAGGATGACTAAATCCGGTGGAAAAGACCTGTTCATGTCTGTTAGGAGGCCGAGGTTGATAAAATGAGTAAGCTATCAGATAATTTCGGGAAGACTTTTATCGTCACTGGCGAGGTGGCTCCTCCGAGGGGTCCGGATCTCACAGAATACATGCACGAGGTTGATGAGTTTAAAGACATGAAGGATAAATTATATGGCGTTAATGTTGTAGATATCCCTGGTGCGATGCTGCTTATGAGTTCTTTAGCTGGCAGCATAATCCTGCAACAAAACGGCATAGAACCCATATACCAGTTAGTCTGCAGAGACCGGAATCAACTGGCATTAGAATCTGATCTTATAGCTGCTTCAGCGTTTGGCATAGAGAATGTTCTTGCCCTTACCGGAGACCATCCCGCATGCAAGGCAAGCGATCATCCTTCAGCGAAGGGGGTTTTTGACCTTGATTCCGCAACCCTTATCGAGACGATGAAGGTTATGAACGAGGGCAAGGATTTTGCAGGAGGGGATCTGAATAAGCCGACAAATTTCTTCATAGGCGCAGCATTAGCCCCCGGGGCGACACCGATAGATGGAGAAATCTATAAAACAAAGAGGAAGCTTACAGCTGGAGCAGATTTCTTTCAAACGCAGGCAGTCTTTGAGTCTTCACTGATGGGGGATTGCATAAACAAATATGAGTCCTTGATTGGAGAAGACATAAGGGATAAGGTCTTGATGGGTCTTGTGCCACTGTATTCTTATGGAATGGTCAAGTTTCTGAGAACGATGCCAGGCATAGTGATCTCTGAAGAAACCGGGCAGAGGATAAAGAATGCAGAGGATCCGGTTGAGGAAGGAATCAACATAGCAGCAGAACTCATAGACAACGCAAGAGACATGGATTTGGCCGGAGTGCATATAATGCCTGCCGGAAAGATTGAGGCACTAGTGAGACTCCTAGAGAACCTGTAGGATGACGGCTGTTGCAGTAATAGGATCAAACAGATGCTGTGAGGAATTTTTGAGAACTGTGTCGGATCATGGGGTAACAACGGTAATAGCTGATAGGGTTTTTTTGGGTGATTTGCCGCAGGTCATAGATGATTTCAGGGGATTACTCCCTGAATCTGTTTTCAGCGCAGATGTTGTATTGGATTTCAGCGGCCATCCGGATATCCCATATGCCTTAAAATCTGCTAAGAAGATCATCACAACATCAAAATGCATTTTACCTAATGTTGTGTCGACGGATTGTTTTTGTGGCGTGGATATATGTGAAGAATTCGGCATACCCGAATTTAAGATATTATGTGAGAAGGGACGAATCAAAAAAATCCAGGTGATTAAGAGTTCACCGTGCGGCGCCGCATATTATCTTGTAGATAAGCTAAGGGGATTAACCCTCGAGGAAGCAGTTAACAGCTGCGGTTTATTGACCCAGTTCATCTGTAAGGGGAGAGGCGGACCCCACAGGAGCATACATAAGGCTGCTGAAATCCACAGGGCAGCAATAGAAAGAGCAGTCCTATGAGGTTAGTTTGTCGTATAACTCCATTACAGCATTATAAAAATCGTTTCTTATGTATTCCGGGTTCCGGCTCATTGAGGCCTTTGATACGCCTTCAGAGTAGGGTATTTGATGGAATACCTCCAGGTTTTGGGTTATGAATTCGTAGTCAGAGGGTTCTTTGATCCTGTTTGCTATAACATAAAGATTCTTTATCTTGAGGTCTTTTGCAAATTCCAATAATTTTTTGGTTACATGCACCGAAGCATATGAGGGCTCAGTTATTGCAAGTATTGCATCGATTTTCTTTATCGTGCCCCGACCCATTATCTCTAAGCCGGCTTCCATATCTATTATGACGATTTCGTCTCTTTTAAGGATTAATTCCTGCAACAACGCCCGCAGAAGAGAGTTCTCCGGGCAAAGACAACCCGAACCTGCAGACTTAACCGTGCCAGAGATCAATAAATCCAGGTTTTTACCTATGTTGATTTTGTAGGAGTCTACCATATCCCTCACATCAGGGTTCAGCCGAATCAAGCCATCACCTATTGTCGCCCTCTCCCTTATGATGTCCTTCAATTCAGATATGGGTTTAGAGTCTTCTTTACCAAAGATTGCTGATAGATTAAGGCTTGGATCTGCATCCACCGCGATAGTATAAAAGCCGTTTTCAGAGTATATCCTTGAAAGATACGCAGAAATTGTTGTCTTTCCGACCCCGCCTTTACCTGTT
>JAUWTD010000056.1 GCA_030609775.1 Candidatus Altarchaeota archaeon | reverse complement strand
TCCTTTAGTTCAGCAAGTTTTCCTTTATTCCAGCCGCCTACGTTCTGGTAGTATCCTGTGATCCTCGACCACCAGTCTATTCCTTCGTTTCCGCAGTTAGGGCATGTTTTAATAAGCCCTCCGGTGGTGAAGCTGCAACTCTGGCATACAGATATGTCTTTTGTGAACGCAAAGTATTGTATGGCGGTTTTTGTTGCAATCTTCTTTGTTAGTTCAAATAATCCTTCAGTTGAAGGGTTTGCTTCACCTAGGAAGACATGGCTCATTGCACCTCCGTCTGTAAGCGGATGGAATGCCCCCTCGATTGTGAGTCTCTTCCATAAGGGAACGTCTGCTGAGGGATTCACGTGGAATGAATTAGAGTAGTATGCTGAATCAGATGCTGAATCAGATAGTCCGTTTACGACCGCTGTTCCATCGTATCTCGCCAGATCAATCTGTGCTAGACGGTAGGCGCAGCTTTCAGCCGGGGTGCGGGCTAGTGAAAAAATAAAGTCGGTTTCGTCTCTGAATCCTGCAACCGTATCTTTCATCGTCTTCATGACCTTCAATGCAAACCGCCAGGCATCATTTGACTCGTGTAATTCATTGCCGGTGTGTGCCTTCACCATCTCATTCATGCCCACTATACCTATTATAAAGCTTTGTTTGTCTGGCTCAAGGTAGCGTTCGGTATCATTTATTGGTTGGCTCATGAAGGGGAGCAGATTATTTTTTAGGTTTTTGGTAATTACATCTTTTTTGAGTAGGTGCACTTTTTTAGCGTTCTCCATCCGATCTTTCAGGAGCTCAAAAAATCTGTCATCGTTGCCTTTTGCTTCATACGCTATCTGAGGCAGGTTTATTGTCACAACCTGTAGCCCTCCGCCTCTTATGGTTCCGTTGATCTTGTCTTCGTCGGTTGATGACTCGGATAGGGGCATCAGGAAGCTGCAGCACTGGTAGCATGCGAACTCGGGCATATAGGGCTGGTTTATTATATAGTAAGGTGTTCCGAACTTTGCAGCCAGCTCGGAGACCTTCATAAGCTCTTCTTCATCCCTTCCTTTTTTTATGTTTTTAGGGTAAAGTTGAACCTCAATCTTCGGGAAATTGAACATCTTTCCAATATGGTCGCCTTCAAGGTAGACATCAAGTAGTGCGTTCATAAGGGTTTTTGTCTCGTCTTCGTAGTCTGCGTAGGTCACTGAGTCTTTTACAACCCCGCCAGGTAAGACTACCGGAACGTCAAGGAATTGTTTTGGAACAGACATATCGCAGTCGATTGAAGAGAATACGGTCTGTCCTCCTCTTGCCACATACATTTGGCTTAGTTCGTAGATGAACATCTGCGCCAGTTGCTTCACTTTTTTATAGGGCATTCCTGCAATATAGGGTGCTAGAAAAGTGTTAAAGTAACTGAATCCCTGTCCTCCTGCACAGTTTGTCTGTGCTGCCGCCAGAACCTTTGTAGCGTGCAAGAATGCGACCTCGGGCCTCTTTGCCGGTCCCGCTATCGCAGTGTGGTTTCCCACCCCATCTGCCTTGAATCCGTTCCTTAGGAAGAACCGGATATCATGTGAAAAACAAAAAGGCCTTATAAAGTAGTCAAGGTCATGTATGTGTATCTCTCCTTTCATATGGGAGTCTGCAAGCTCGGTTGGTAGTATGTTTATGAGGGCGTATTCTCTTGTAATCTGGTCTGCCATCAGTTTGTGGATTGACTCGGGATTATATTGTAGGTTTGCGTTCTCCTTGGAGGGTTGTTCTATAAGGTTTTTTACATCATAGACAGGCATACCAAGCCGGGTATATCTGGCTCGATGTGCCTCGAGACCAGATTCAAGAAGTTTGACGTTAACGATCTCTCGGATCAGGGGCGCAGTAACATAATCTAGACGCATCCTCCCGATCTCTTTCTCTACTTCAGAGGATATTTTTTCCGCGCGCCTGTGATCTAATCCAGTCTCCCGGATAAGGGAAGAGATAATCTTTTCTTTGTCGAATCTGTCAAGGGTTGTCTTCGATGTCCGGATCCGGAGGTTTTCCTGGTACCTGAATCTTTCAGCTAGTTTCTGGTTTGTCTTCCTTAGGCGCACATAAACCATTGAGCGAATCTCGTTGGTGTGTATTTGGTTATACACCTTCCCAGAAATACTTAAAGCAACTGCTGACGCGGTCGGAAAAGAGGATCCTGCATTCATACAGCTTGAGATTATCTTGCCTTCATCAAAGTGTTCTGTAGAATTATCGCTCTTGACCACCAATACATTTTTTTTGTCATTAAAAAAAGCCATATCAACCAAAATAACCACCAATTAGAATAAAATATTAGGTGATTAAGGAATAAATAGGTATAGGTCTTCTCTAAACATTTTTATAGTTCTAAGAGTAAATAATTGTATGTTAGACATCCTATTGCTTGCGGTTTTGGGTTGTTTTCTTGGGGCCATCACCGGCCTGACACCTGGACTTCATGTGAATACGGTAGCAGTAATGGGTCTATGTGTTTTTCCGTCGTTCTCCATAAATCCGCTGCAGTTTGCAGTTGTCATGACTGCAATGGCAGTAACTCACACATTCCTTGACTTCATACCTGCAATATTTCTCGGCGTCCCTGAAGAAGAGACCGCGTTAAGCATCCTGCCAACCCATCAGCTGCTGCTTCAGGGGAATGCGCTTGAAGCTATAAAGTTAACTGCACTGGGAAGCCTCCTGGGATTATTCTTTGCCTTGCTTCTATTAGCTCCGACCCTGATCCTGGTCCCAATCATATATGAGAGACTACGGGGCTTCATTGTATACCTCCTTATTTTGGCGGTTTTCTTGCTCATATTAAGAGAAAAATCAAAAAAGAATAAGCTCTGGGCTCTCACCGTGTTCCTTATCTCAGGTTATCTGGGAATTGTTATGTTTGACCTAAAGATGTTATCATCTACCCAGGCGTTGTTTCCAGTTTTTGTTGGGTTGTTTGGTCTAAGTAATCTTTTATTCTCTTTGAGGTTTGAATCAGCCCGTATCCCGCAAGAACAATTCATTTCCTTGAAGATAAAGCCAGGTCACATATACTCTGGTTTCTGGGGGGCTCTTGCAGGCTTGTTTGTTGGGGTGTTACCCGCAATGAGCCCCTCACAGCTAGGGATTTTAATGTATAGCATAATCGGTTCAGACATCGGAAGCTTCCTGGTTTCAATATCTGCAATAAACACATCTGATGCAATCTTTTCCCTGGTCTCCCTGTATACAATAAATAACCCGCGGAGCGGAGTTGCAACAATGATAGGGAAGGTCCTTGACCTAAACTTCAACAATCTCATGCTATTAATCGGAGCCGCCGCCTTTTCCGCGGTTTTTGCAACAATTTTGCACATAGAAATCGGAAAACGTGCAATGAATTGGGTAGGCCGGATCAATTATAAGAAGCTGTCAACTGGATCCCTGCTCTTGGTGTTGGCTCTGGTCTACCTTATCACCGGCTGGTTTGGCATACTCGTCGCCCTGCTGGCAACATGCATAGGGTTGTTGCCTATATTATCAGGGGTTTCAAGAACACACTGCATGGGCGTTCTGCTATTGCCAACAATCCTCTACTTCCTGGGATTCAACCTATAATAAAGATTGATCAAGTAAGCCACATAAATTGATCAAACGAACCGTATACACTACATTAGGGGCTCATAACAGAATAGAGGGGTAGTTAGGCACTACAAGAAGCTAAGATTAGTTAGGCACTACAAGAAGCTCAGGGATCTCCATTCTGAAATCTTGATTAACTGTTTTTGATATCATGCGACTCAATCTGTCAAATTAGTTAAAAACTATGCAGTTTTTAACTTGATATATTAGTTGGTTCTATCCCAAATTAGGTTGAAATTTTCTGCTGTACCGAATTGGTTGATGTGGAAATTAGGGGTGCGAATTAAATGATTGAGATTTATAAATTCTTGAGATTAAAATAAGTATATTAAGTTTAAAAACAATATTTTTAACAGTAAATTTAGTTTTACTAAAATGCTTTCGGATATTGAGATAAAAGAAGCAATCAAGAGTGATGAGATAGCTATAACTCCTTTTAGTGATGAATTTATCCAACCAGCCAGTTATGACCTCCGAATAGGGCAGGCTTTATTAAGTGGACAGGGAGTAATTGACCTTACCGAGAGGGAATTAATCATAAGAACGGGGGATTGGGCGGAGATAGAAACATTAGAAGCAATAAAATTATCCAAAAAAATAGGTGCAACTATAGGTGCTTGTTCTAGTATTACTCGACAGGGTCTTGTATGGTTTTCTGGTTCACATATAGATCCGGGTTATGAAGGAAGACTCTTCATTGGTATTTTTAATCCCTCATCTGAGTCGATAAGATTAAAACACGGTGAAAAGTTCTGTTCAATGCAATTTCATAAGTTAGGTAAAGATGCAAGTTTTGGTTATGATGGCAAATTCCAAAAGATGATGCACTTTCCCGCAGAGGATGTGGCTAGAATATCCAAACTATCAGCCCCAAGTCTAGGTGATGTTATCAAATCAGTTGGGATATTAGAGAATACTGTTGTGGATTTAGATAAGAATATCAATACCTTGAATACAATTTTGAAGGTAATAGGTACGGATGTTAGTTGGATAAAAAAATTGTTTTTTTCCATTGTAATTGCATTAATCATGGGTGTTGTTATTGGTGCTATATTCCTCTTCATTACTTTTAACCTATCCCCCTCATAGTAATCCCAAGTTAGAGAAGGATAAAAAGGTAGTATCTAATTCCATCCACTTTTCTCCATTATTGATTTTGAATTCACCTGATATCTTATTTCGACCATAAGGTGATTAGCAAGATAATCATACAATGGTTTGAGGTATGACTAATTTTTTATTGCCCTAGTAACATAATTGTCTGTCATCCCAGACATAAAATCAATGATAACTTGTTCTTTTTGAATATCTGTTGGATGCGGAGTTCTCAACTATCAGAGACAGCGATTGAGAGGCCTAATCTTTTTCTTATTAAGGTCTATTATTATATGCTATGAATTGATAGACCAGTATATTTCCTCGCGCTAAAAGGGATTTATTTTTAGACTGAAATTTGTTATAGATAATATGGCAGGTAATGTTGTTATACAAGATAAGTGGATTGGTAATAGTCCAGAAGAACTTATTGATTATTATTCCGCTTCACCCCTCACTTCAGGAAATGCTAGTGTGGGTTTAAAGGGTTCGATTTATCCTTGGCTGAAAAAAAAGTGTAAAAGAAAAGAGTTTCAGTATTTTGATGACTCAGATGGTAATGTAGATTTTCTGTGTCTCAACGATGCGAATGATTATCTCAATAAAGGTATATACGCTCTGTTATGCTATAAGTATCTACAATTAGGCGGGTATTGGTCTTGGAGCACAGTTACATTTTATTACCCCCGCTTTTATCTTAATTTAGCATTGTGCAGGTTGCAGGGAAATGTGCTCTTTTCTGGTGGGCCTCCTGTTGAAATATTTAGGGATGATTGGGATAATAGAACCTATGGATACATAATACCTCCAATAAAGGGAGGGACTCATTCTACTATCTGGGAGCGAACAAAGACATTATATAAAAAATTTAATCTTAAGGACTTTTCTAAGCAGTGCAGAGACGTGGGTTTTATCATGGATTATGATAAACACAAAGCTGCTAGACACTTTGATTTTAAGGATTTACACGAAGAAAGGCGTCAACGAGAAAAAATAACATACTCCTCAGGGGGGTTTGAGGAGTTACATTGGACACCCGATTATTGTTTGCCTATTATTCAAGTTCTTTCGGAAGGTGAAAAGAATTTAATAGATCCAGAGGTATTCGCTGAAGAAACTAATGTAGAGGATTATGACGGAACAGGAATCGAAGAAAGAGGGATGGGTATACTCTTGCAGTTCACTATTGAGTTGTTTGGGATGATAGCGAAATCGGTTGACAAGAAGGGAGAAATCCTACAGCTCAGGTGTGGGGTATTCACTAAATTAAAAACGAATGACGACACCTTAGATTTAATAAAAAAATGGTCAAATGATGCGGGGTTGCGTATTAACTAATCTAATTTGGATCTGTATTATCCTTGAGGTCTACTTGAGGTGTAAGAATTTCAAAAACTATCAATCTAGAAGTTAAGGAAAAAGCTATTGCGAAAGTCACAGAAACCCGGCTTTTCAGGAAGGCTTTGATTTTTCCAATGTTTTCATAGCTCAGTTATCTTCAGTTCCTCTATCTCCTCGTTGTATTCGATCATAATTTTGGTTTTGTTCTTCAGAGTCAACACATTAACTAAGTCTTTTGGTATTGTTATCTGCCCTCCCTCCCGATTAGGGTACTGAACTTTAAGATAGCGTTTTAATTATCTCTTTAAGCTCTTTCTTATCAGGTAGAGTATCCCCTAAATACTCCATATAAACTTGCTTGATCTTCTTTCCTTCCCGGACAGACTTAACTATATAGTAATAAGTCCGCCCCTTGATCTTCTTTTTCCTGACATACATCTTAGTTTGAAACAAATCGTAGTTTATGCTTTTTGTCCCTAACTCTTAGCTTTGCATTCATCTTGTTAAGTTTTCCGCAGAATCTTTTGTATGCTTTCTGGATGATCTTGCTGTCGAATTCGTTTGCCGCGACAGTTATAACCCCCTCATCGTCCATTTTTATGTGGCCGCCCCAACTATAGAGGATCCTCGATGCCGTTGCAGGCGTTATGTTCTTGTATCGCTCATCCATACCTCTCTTCCCTTCCTCTATCGTAACTTCTCTTACGCATTTAACAAAATCCTCGACTATCATGCTATTTACGGTATATGCGGTATCTTTCAAGACATTCAATATCTCCATTTTCTTTGTGTTTATCTCACACAACGGTTTTACGTGATCTGGTGTTTTCCCTGTCTTACCCCATTCTATCTTCTTTTCTATCTTTTCCTTCTGCTTTCTACTCCTTTCTGCATCCTTTTTTAGCTTGCTGATTACCATGTCAAAGTCGGATCCCCCCATTTCTTCGTTTTCGTGCAAGCTCTCATATTTCCTAATCTTAATACCTATCCTAAACAGCTTTTTATCAATTCTTCCAATTTTAGCCTCTAGCTTGCGAATTTCCATCTCATCCGGTCGTTCAGCATCCAAACCAATTTCTGTTATTTCACCGCCGCAAAATGCGTCCCCAGATAAATCGTTTTTCCTGTCTTTAAGGAAATTTTCTATGTTCTGGCGTTTGCCTATAATCGTTAATATCCCCTCCGCAGATAGGTCTACATCTCTGTCTTCAAGTAATGCGTCTCTCTCAGCATTCGTGTAAATGCCGATTCTCCTATCCTTAATCAAATCCTCTATGACAATTGTCCGTATCATGCCCCATCCGTTAAGATAAGTTTTTACATCCGCTATCCTACCAATTGATTTAAATCTTCCTTTCCGCTTGGAAATTTCGTCATCACTTAAATGTATCTTGTTGCCGTTTTCGTCTAATGTATCGATTCTCGGGTCAAAGAAATGCTTATCCTCAATCCCACCAAGCTCTTTGTTTGTTGTGCTTATATCCTTCGTCCAGCACATGAATATCTTATCCGCTTCCTCAACATTTTTGAATGTGGGTATGCCATAAGCCCCTCGGTCAAAGACAACAATCTTCGCCTCTTTATCGCCTGCGGACAAGATATCATCCGATTGGGCGATCAACCCAGGTATTACTGTAGGCAATGTTTTGTTTGCTCTGGTGAATTTAAATGTTATCGGTCGATTTGTTATGCCACACAGGGCATAATGCACCACATAGGATTTTACCGCATTATTTTTCGTTCCATGATGAGCAAGTTCTACATTCTTCCCTCCAAAATATTCCATCGTGTGGGAATCCATATAGATTATTCTGCCGTCTATGACTCCAGCTCTCACGGCGTTTTTATTAGCAGTTATAATGAAATCGTGTATATCCCTCAAATTCACCGTCTTGTCGAGATATGCCTGAGCGCAGGACTCTCTAGGATGCTTTGAGTTCCCGACCAGCACAGAAAACTCTCTATTGGGGAAGAAATCCAAGTGATGTATCCGATCCATGTCAAATATTGGTATGAAATATAGTGTATGATACATTTCCACATCGCTGTAACCACCTTCTCTGTCAAAACAGATCTTCTTTATGGCATCGTAGAACCCAATCTTCTCCAAGTAGGGAACATGGATCAATCCAAGTGCATAACGGGAATGAATCCCATACTTTGCCTTATGTAAGAATTCCTCGTACCGGGTCAGGTTTTCCGGTAAAGACTTGTTGTTTGCTGAGGATCTTCCTCTGTTATCCGCCAAACCAGAAATTCCCTCGCTGTTAAATTTGTTGACTCTATCTGATATGGTGTTTCGGTGGACTCCGAACTTGTCTGCTATCTGAGCCTTCTTTAATTGTTTTGACAGAAAGAGCCTTACAGTTTCGTAATTTAACGCTTGCTTGTCTTCTTTATTTAGAACGATTGTGTGGGGCTTTAGATATGTTATCTCTATCGACCCACAGGCATCTCTTATTTCAATGCCGTTTTCCCCCCATTTCTTCCTATATTTGCATGTATCCTCAATAGTATCTATCATAGTCATTCATTGTGAATGGCACCACACCCTTCCGACCAACCAGAGAGGCGGGGTGTGGCCATCCTATTTATTCAATCGCATCCAGTAAAGACGTTTAACGCCCTCCTTCTTTGTTTCAAGTAACCCCATTTGATTGAGGCTTTTTAGAACCTTTGCCGTGGTCTTTCTTGCATAACCGAATCTTCTTTCGATATCTCTGATGCTAAACTCCTCAGTTGAGTGATCCATGAAATACCAGTGCACGGCTTTTTCTTTTGGGGTTAATGATTCCATTTTAATATGGGTAATATTACCTATAATCTATAGGGGAATTATCCTTTATAAACGAATTATATTCAATAAATTTATTTAATATACTTATTTAATACCCGTATATAATAGATTGAATGATACAATAAGAATACATCAACTATATGAATTGAATACTATTGTATTTAAATGCTATTAAATACAAATAGATTATTGATAAAAAAATGCTTGATGACTTAAAGATTAATTTTCCAAGAATCATGGGGAAGAAGGTATATGTGGGTTTAGCTCCGCAAGATCAGGAAGAATATGTAGAAAGGAAAATAAGTGAGATAATTGAAATGAACCCTAATGGAGTGACTATACCAGATATAACAGACAATACACCATTTACACGCCCAACAATTATTAAACATCTTGAAAAAATGGTATCTGTAAGAAAAGCATATAAAATTAGGAAGGGCAAAAAAATTTT
>JAUWTD010000014.1 GCA_030609775.1 Candidatus Altarchaeota archaeon | reverse complement strand
GTGATTTTTTGTATGTTCAGTCCTAGATGGATTGCTGCGAAGAATCCTATCAGGAGGGGGATGAAGAAGAGATAGAATCTGTTTATTATGGTTGCTGCTGCAGCTGTTGCTCCAAGCATTCCTTGTTCTGTGATTAGGATGTAGAGTGCGGTGCTTGCTCCTTCCCATATGCCCAAAGCTCCGGGTAGAAGCGGTAGGAAAGATAATACTGAGACTGCGGTTTCAACGACTACTACTGTTGAGAACTTGATCTGGATTCCGAGAGCCATAAATATAATGTATGCCTTCAGAAATCGCATACCCCAGATAATAAATGAGATTATTGTTCCGAATAAAATAATCTGGTTGTCGAGCATGTGTGCTCTGATCGCATTATTGAATTGTTCTGACACTTGGTCGGTGTCAGGTAGTCTGTTTTTAATGCGTTCTCCGATGATGGGTGCTTTTAAGGTGATATGGATAATGTTTTTGATTATTTTTGTTGATATATTCTTTTTTAAAGCTAATGCAATTACTATAACAAAAACCAAAAAAAGGGTTAGAGATATTATTGCAAGCAGGGCGGCAAGAAACATTGAAACATTTTTTATGTATATGAAATAGATTGCTACGCCGCTGAGGATGAACATTGGCGCGATCTCCAGGAACAGATCAACGATGACGCTTGATATTGCAGTAGTTAATGGAATGTTATCTGTCTTTGATATGATGTATGCCTTAATTGGTTCACCTCCTGCAAGACCTATTGGTGTTATGCTATTTATAAAATAGCCGACGAATGTTGCAGGAAGAATATTACGTAAGGCTATATTTGAGTGTTTGAGTACAAGGCGCCATTTCAACACAGAGAGTAGATTAGATAATAGTTGTATTATAAGTAGGAGGAGCATGACTTCAAGTGAAAGTCTTCCCATTTCTGATAGAACCTGGTTGAAGTCTGCTAAGTAGAGCGTTAAGAGTATTATTATCAAGCCTGTGGCTAAGAGAATAGTTGTTTTACGTTTCATTTTCTTTTATGTGAGGGATTCATATATTTTGACTAGTTTTTCAACGGATTTGTTAATATCTCTTTTCTTAATTTCATCCAATGCTTTTTCTCCTATTTCCTCTCTGAAACCTCTGTTTTCGAAGAGGTATTTTATTTGCTCTACAAGTTCTTCTATTGTATTACATACAATTCCACCTGAGCCGACAACCTCTTTGAGGACCTCATTGTTTGATATGAGCACGGGTTTCTTGTAGAGCATCGCCTCCTGTGCTACAATACCTTCTGTTTCAATATAGGAGGGCATAACTAGCATTGAACAGTCTTTGAATGCCGCCCACTTATCCTCTTTTGTTATATTATTTATAAAGTGAATATTTTTTCTTTTTGGTATCTTTCTCTCTAATGTTCCTTTTCCTACGATGACGAAATCTCTCTGGGGTATTTTTTCAGCTGCATCTATTACCCAATCTATTCTCTTTGATGCGTCTATTCTTCCAAGATAGAATGCGAAATCTTTTTTTATGCCATATCTTTCCTTAAAATTCACAGTCGACTCAGAATTTTCTATGGATTTAGATAAGTCCATACCATTTGGAATAACCTCTGTTTTTGATTTGAGTCCTTTGTTTTGGTACATTTCTTTTGTTGCGTTGGTTTGGCAGATGACAACATCAAAGCGGTTAAAAAATGAGATAACGTATTTCCAGGCAAGTTTTTGCAGAATTCTTGGTTGATTATCTCTGAACATGCCCTCAAGCAGGTGATATGGGTGCAAGTGTGTTGTAGCAACCTTCTTCGCAGCCACTAGAGATGTGTAGAGTCCCAGAGAGTGTGCGGTGTGAACATGTATTAGGTCTGCATCGATTTTTCTGAATGTCGGAAGTATTATATCATAGTCTCTCTGGAATGGCACTGGTATGTTTATCTGGGATTTCACAGGGAAATCATATTTTTTTGTCACCCTTCCAGTTAAAACTTCGATCTCTTTGTATTGCTGTAATACTGGTACAATATTTTTGATATAGGTTGCAATGCCATTAACCTGTTCAAGCGTATCTGAAACCCATAGCACCCTCATTTTATCTTTTTTTTAGTCTTCTTCTTCGTCATCTATGATTTCTTTGACGACTGGCTCAAACATAAAGTATTTTTCCACGTATTTTGTTATCTCATCATCGGAGATGCATGATCGTCTGCCTTCGTTATCATAAAGTTTGTGGATGTCCTTGTATATTGATACAATCCTATGATCTTTTTTGTCTATTTCTATTTTCACCCTCATAAGCTCCGATGCTGTTTCCTCAACCTTCTTTCGTATCACGTCTGTTCCAGATGAGTCGCCTATCATCAGCTTTCTTTTTCCTCCGACAGATTCCGGTGAAAATGGTTCGTATATGAATGGGTTTTTTATCACAGCTGAGGTATGTATCCCTGATTCATGTGCGAAGACGTTTTTCCCTACCACTGATTTGTTTCGTGGGATGAATATTCTAGCTGATTTTTCCATGAATCTTGCAAATTCTACTAGACTGGTTGTATCATATCTATCAAAGCCTTTTAGTCGGTTCATAAAAAACATAAGAACCTTTTCTAGTTCAGTATTACCTGCTCGCTCACCCATTCCTAGGAAAGTGAGGTTTGACCAGTTGGAGCCATACCAGTAGGCGGAAAGAGAATTAGCTACACCTAGACCATAATCGTCATGCATGTGGCTTTCTATATTTTCGACACCCAGTTCTCTTAAACCTGAAACCATCTTAGGTATACTATATGGGAGATCTACCTCCATGAAAGGTAGCCCTATACCTAATGTGTCACATATCCGGATCATTGATTTCTTGTCTCTTGATAGTATCTCTTTTACTATTGGATATGTTACGTTTTCAAAATCTGATCTTGTAATGTCTTCAAGGTGGCATCTTACCTTGAGGCCGTGGTCTATTGCGTAATCCATTGCCTTCAGGTATTTTTCTATTGCAATTTCTTTGCTTTTGAACCCTATTTTATCAAACATCTGGGTATCTGAAATTGACATCAGAATCCCGGTTTCTTTTATATCATCAAATTGTAGAACAAGGTCTATGTCATCTGTATTTGCTCTCGCCCAACCAGTAACCTCTGGGAATTCATATCCCCGGTTAAGCATTTCTTTGGCAACTATTTTGTCTCTTTCACTGAATAGGAAGCATTCAAGTTTTTCGATTCCGATCTTATGTAGGTATTCGTAGACTTGGAGTTTTGTTTTCTTTTTTAGAATGACTCCAGGCATCTGTATCCCGTCTCTGAGTGTGCTATCGCTTATAAATATCTCCTGACCTAAAGGCAACTCTATTTTTGGCATGCCCTCATAGCTTCTAAACATTTCCATTGTTTTATTATTTAATTATGTAGGTTGATAAATCAAAAGGTGTTGATAGACGGCATTTATCTCTCAACTATCTTGACGAATGCATCAAATAAGGCTGTATCTGTTGTTATGGGGAAAAATTTGGCCCCGACTTCATCGCATAGTTCGCTTATATCAAAGATGTGTTTTTTGATTTTTTTCTGATATCTTTTCCTGAATTCCGGGCTAAGATAGGTTCTTTCACTTTCAGAGCTTTCCATGTCCTCGAATTGTATGTCGTCTCTCCAGGAGAGATTAATCTCTCCCGGATCAAGTGTTTGGATGAATATAGCTTCTTTTGAGTATTTTGCCAACCGATATATCGCATACTCCAGTGACTCTATCGGTTCAATGAAGTCTGAGATCACGACGATAAAGGCTCTTGATTTTATCATTTTTGTGTATTGTTCTATGCACTTAACAAGGTTTGTCTTACCTCTCTGTTCTGCATTATTGAGGAGTTCAACCATCCGAAAGAACTGCATCTTTCCTTTCTTGGGTTGCATGATATCTCTTAGTTTGTCAGAGAATAATGTGGACGCGAATTTTTCGTATTTGGTTACTGCAAGGTATGCGAAACCCAATGCGATGCTTCCTGCATAATCAAATTTATTCATCCCTCCTGTGGAGAAATCCATGCTCGCACTTGAGTCAACCAGGATATGTAAGATAAGGTCTTTTTCCTCCTCAAAACGCCTTATGTATAATCTCTCTGTTCTCGCATAAACTTTCCAGTCAATGGATCTGAAGTCGTCTCCTGGATAGTACTCTCTGTAGTCTGCTATCTCTATTCCTCTGCCCTGCCTTATGGAGCGTCTGCTTCCCATGTAGATATTAGAGACTTTTTCCCTTGAAATCAGATCAAGTCTTTTAAGCTGGTCGAGAAAAGTCGGATCAATTGCCACTCTAAACCTCTTTTAGTATCTTGCTGATTACTTCGTCTGTTGTTACTGCTTTACGCTCGGATTCGAAATTTAGTATCAGCCGGTGTCTTAGGACTGGATACGCCATTTCGGTTATATCTTTTTTGCTTACATAGTTTCTGCCGTTGATCAAGGCTCTTGCTTTAGCGGCAAGAACAATACCTATTGTTGCTCTTGGTGATGCACCATAGTCTAAATATTTTTTTGCTATGCCCTCTGAAGTAGGTCTTGTTTTCGTTACAATTGTTAATGCATAATTTTTTATCTCCTGGGATATGGGAACCTTTCGTGTTAGTTCCTGGATTGTTTGTATATTCTCTTTGCTTAATGTCTTAGTTGTCTTGGGTATGGTCTCACTAGTGTATAAATCAAGGATTTTGCTTTCATCCTCTATCCTGGGATAGTTAACTATTATTTTAAGCAGGAATCTGTCAACCTGTGCTTCAGGCAGTGGATAGGTTCCCTCCATCTCTATTGGATTCTGGGTCGCAAGTACAATAAATGGACTATCCAGGGGGTAGGTTGCTGTACCCACAGAAACCTGTTTCTCTTGCATTGCCTCCAATAAGGCTGATTGGGTTTTTGGTGTTGCTCTGTTTATTTCGTCTGCAAGCAGTATGTTTGTGAAAACCGGCCCTTTTTCGAATTTAAATATTTTTCTGCCGTCGCGTTCTTCGACTACGTATGTTCCGGTTATGTCTGAAGGCATAAGATCTGGAGTACATTGAACTCTCTTAAATCTCAGATCCATTATCTTGGATAATGTGCTCACCATCAATGTCTTACCTAGTCCAGGGAATCCTTCGAGAAGCGCATGGTTTCCAGTAAATACTGCAATAAGCATCTGTTCTATTGCCTCCTCTTGACCTGCTACGACTTTTCTCATCTCTTGGAGGATATCTGAATGTATTTCCTTCAGCTTGCCGTATACTTCTCGAGTTTCTTCCTTTTCAGCGGGTACATTCAAGAGATTTATTTTTTTCTCTTTATCGGCTGTTCTGGTTTTTGTTTTCCTGCTATTCTTCCATATGCTTCCTCCTGTTTTAGTTGGGTTTCTCCTTTTCATTTCTACTCCTGGGATATTTTTTGTAATGATTGAAAATATTTTTTTATAAGTTCTCTGTATTCGACTGGATCTTGTTCTGGGATTTCTGCAGACTTGCCTTTTAGGTTGTCTGAAAACACTTCCTGTGCCCTCTCTTCGCTTATGTCTTTGATTGTGATCTCTCCACCATATTCCGGGTGCATCTCCATGCCCATGTTTTTCCCTGCGATTTCAGCGCAGGACATGTCTCCATAAATGTCGTCGTCTGCTTTCTCCCCTGTTCCTCCTCCGGATCCAGAAATTGGTCCCTCACTGACTCCTGGAGTTTCTCCGCCAATATCTCCTCCAATGAGGTCGTCTTCTACCTTATTTTTGGTTTCGAATTCTTCATCTTTGCTAACCTGGAAATTGTTGTTTTGGGATATGTCAAAGCCTGTGAAATCCTCTATTTGGTCTATGATATCTGCGCCTACATACTTGTGTAGGTCAAGGTTGAGATCTTCAATATTTATGAAGTTTATAGACAAGAAAATGAAGATAAGGATCACTGAGAATATAGTTCTTGACAGCACCTTCTGTGTATCTAAAAAAGGAGAATATCTAATCTTTTTCATTCTATTATCAACCTCTTTTATCAGGCTTTCTACGATAATGTTGCTTTCTCCTCTATTATCGTATGCGGTTTGAAGCCTTTCATCAAGTGAGGGATAGTTTTTCACAACCGAGGTGATGGCATTGATTTTATGTATGCTGTATATTATGTTTAGTATTGCATAGATTGCCATTGGACAAAGTGCAATGATTGCTGTTATCCCTAAGACCCTTAAGACTATTGCAGATACAAGGAAAACAAGGATGGAATTAAGAACAACAGCAAATAAACTAATCTTAACTGTGAGCTCTCTGACTTCCTCAAGCCGCACGCTTATGGGATCTTTCACTTTATCTCTTAAATAGTGTTTATTCTGTTTTTTATTTCCACCATAGTTGTCTGAGTGTCTTGGATGATTTGTTCTAGTTCTTTTTTTTCTTCGTCACATGAGGATTCATTGCAATCTAAATCTTTAAGGGCAGCCATAACCTCCTCAAGCTTGGATGCTACGCCATTTATGCTTCCACTCAGATTACTAACCGAAGCTTTGCATTCTCCAAGATCTGTGTTTGCAGCATTGAATTCAGCTTTCCATAAACTTACATCCTTTTTGCAGGTATCATGATCAAGTTTCTCACTCAGGTAATCTGATTCCAATGTATTTAGTTCTTCCTCTGTTTCACTGAGTGTTGAACTCAAAGTATCTTTTTCGCTTTTGATTGTTGTATAATATTCACTCAAAGATGATTCTTTCTTTTTTGAAAGATTTAATTGGTTTATGATGTCTACAAGATCCTGTTCTCTTTCATATAATTCAATATCCTTTGCCTCCAACTCGGCTCTTGTATGATTCAGTTTTTGTTGGGCTTCTTCAAACCTTTCCTTGAAATCAATGTATTGTATATTAACCTTGTGGTATGTGTAGTCGCTGTAAAGCATGACTCCTACCATTCCAATCAACAGCAGAATCAACAGACCAAAAAATAAAAAATTAACATCTCTCTTCATTATTTATCTATTTATATTTTAAACAAGAAATACTTTACTATGTCTGGTAGAGTAACTGTCAAAGATTATATGACTGAGGCAGTTGATTATTTGCCGTATAATATCAGTGTAGGTGAGGCGATTAAGATACTTTTGGATTCTAGGCATGCGTATTTCCCAGTAACTCGGAACGATTATCTTGTAGGTGTTATAGGCTCAAAAGATTTATTGCGTCATTGTAAAACATCTGATTTGCCTGTAAAAGAGATAACTGCAAGAAAACTCATTGTTGCACGCCCTGAATTACATATTGATGATGCTGCTAGAATTATGTTCAGGAACGGTTTGAAGAAGTTGCCGGTGATTGATGAAAAAAACAGGCTAGTAGGTATTATAACAAATACTGATATAATTCGGTCTCATATAGAGCGTGTAACCCCTAGGAAGGTGGATATGGTTAAGCACCTAATTGAAAAAGAGCATGATGTTGATATCATCCTCAAAAAGTATGCTGTCCCGATAGATAAATTGCACCCTACGCAGGATATTATTTATGCTGATGAGCTTAAGGGCAGGAAATATGAATTAAAGAGAGGTTTAGCTGAGCCACTCATAGTTATAAAAAAGAGGAGTTATTATGTGCTTGTAGATGGGCATCATAGGGCGATTGCAGCTCTCGATCTGGACATGCCTGAGTTAATGGCTCACGTTCTGGAAATAGACAGAAATATTGAACTTGGGATGGAGCGGGCTGCAAGGGCAAAAAAGCTCATAACCTTGAGGGATATCAAAATCATGGATTATGCCCAGCATCCTCTGGTTGAGATAACAACCCGGTTGGTTGATAGGAAGCACCTTAGATAAGCGCATAAACCAGTATGCTACGGCCTTCTTGTATATTATTCAAATTCATAGAAATCCTTTTTTTTTGCTTTTTATATCTCTATTTAAAATTATAATTAGGGATTGGATGAGGTAAATGGCTGAATTACTCTCCTTCTCCTGTTGAGTGAGTTATGTGCGATATAGTGCACGGCGGATTACTGTGGATGTATTGAAAAGAGCAGCGAATGAAGCCGAGTGTGTTATAAAGCAGCTAACAGAAGATGGTTTCACGCATAGCTGTAGTAGCTAAACCTTGTCTTTGACAGTAGTAAATTATCTGGTTTAGGTGGTTGATTTTGAATTCGATAGTATTTAGAAAAGGGGTTAAAGATTGGGAAATGACATATACTGTTGAGATAGGTTTTGCATACACTGCTGATCTAGAAAAAGAGCTTACTGATGTGATATTGCATCAAGTAGACAATAATCAAAAGATTTCTATACCTTGGAGCATATTCAAACCTTATCTGGTTATTGGGGGTAGCAGCATATATGCAGATGCATCTGGTTTAGTTATTAAGCCTGTTGAGGGGGGTGTGCTTGTATCTGATTCGCGTTTCCTTAATATACTCATCCAAAAAGATCAGATGGAAGCGATAAAGCGCACAGCAAAAAACATAAAAGAGGATGTCTCTAAATCCATTGAGAAGATTCTTAAGGATTTTAGCTCCCGTAGGGCATCGGCTTGATCTTTTTTTTATATAGAATGAAGCGTGTGATCTATTGGCTTGAGGGCCATAAAAATTTGGTTTGGTCTATTACATTCAGCTACATGTTTTTTATATTCCTTATCTCTTCAATGTCTAATCCTCCGCAGCCGATACCGCCTCATTATGATCTTAATCTTGTTACATTAGTTGAGCATGTGATAGAATTTATGTTGCTTGGTTTTTTATTGTCTATGGCATTAAAGCAAGGTGTGGGGAGAATTTCGAATAAAGTGATATTGGCTGCAGTCCTTATCTCCTCATGTTATGGGGTGACTGATGAGATTCATCAGTTTTTTGTCCCGGGAAGAATAGCAAGCATCTATGATGTGATAGCAGATATTATTGGATCATGCATTGGCGCAGCTCTCAGAGCACGCATTGATTAGGCTCTCTATTTTTATGAGTTAGATCTTTATGTGGATATTTTATCCATCTAAATAGATTTATCTATTTTTAAGTTGAACTTCCTAAAGGACTAACTAGAAATAAAATGGAGACTGTGATTGTAAAAATATTAGAGGAACCTGAACTAAATAATCCTATTATGGTGGAGGGTTTACCTGGAATAGGTTTAGTAGGTAAATTAGCTGCTGATCATATGTTAGATGAACTTGGAGCTAAGAAGTTTATGGAGCTTTATTCACCTTATTTGCCTCCGCAGGTTATGATATTGGATGATGGAACAATCAAGCTTGTGAATATGGAGTTACATTACTGGAAAGGTAAAAAAAACGATCTCATATTTTTGACTGGGGAGTTTCAGGGGATTACCCCTGAAAGCCAGTATTTGCTTTCAGAGAAGATCCTTGACCTATCTAAGAAATTAAATGTCTCAAAGATATTTACTTTAGGTGGGCTTGGTACAGGCGGAATAACAGAGGAGCCAACAGTCTTTGGAGCAACAACAAATAAGGGAATGATCAAGGAATTGGAAGCGGCAGGCATTGTCTTTAAGGGCGGCGGGGCGATATTTGGTGCCTCAGGTCTTCTTCTAGGGTTGGGGATGTTGCGTGGAATTGATGGTGTCTGTCTTATGGGTGAGACTCATGGACAGATTATAGATGCCAAATCAGCTAAAGCTATCCTTAAGGCATTAACTAAGATACTCGACATTGAAATTGATATGACTGAACTCGAAAAGAAGGCAGAGGACACTGAAAAACAGATGAGTCAGGTAGGTAAGATCATATCTGAACAAAAGAAGGCAATTAAGAAGCAGCAGGAGTTCATTGAGGAAACGCCAAGCTATATTCGTTAAATTTCATTCCTTAATCATGTCCAGTGTCGGTAAACCGGTTCTTGCACCTAGTTTCTGTATGCAGAAGGCTGCAGTCAGGTTTCCAAGTCTTCCGGCTTCCTGAATGTCTTTTCCTGAAGATAACCCATAAAGGAATCCTGCACAGAAAGCATCACCTGCTCCAGTCGTATCCTTGACATCTACCGGTTCTGCTTTTATCCGATAGTCATCTTCAGCGTCTCGTATATAGCAGCCTTTTTCTCCAAGGGTTACTGCAACGGTTTCTGCCCCTTTTTCGTTGAGGATTTTGCTTCCGGCTTCATAGTCTTCTCCAGTAATCTCTTTGATCTCTTGTTCATTTATGAAAATAACCGAGCATCTTTTGATTATTGGTAGAAGCTGATGTAATCCTTTTCTTGAATATAGTATGCCTGGACTGAATGTGAGTTTGATTTCTTTTGGTAATAAATGTACTAATTTTTTCTGTGCCTTAAGTTGCAGATTATCTACAAATGAACTAAGGTGGAGGTATTTTGCATTCCTCACATATTCAAGGTGTTCCTCCATGAATTCAAGCCTGCTGTTGACGCCAGGGTAGGGATAAAGTGTTCGTTCTCCCTTTGAGTCTACGAAGCCGATAATCAATCCGGTTCTGCCTTTTATGGTTGAGATTCCTTGAGTAT
This sequence comes from Candidatus Altarchaeota archaeon, assembly GCA_030609775.1. Taxonomy (GTDB): domain Archaea; phylum Altiarchaeota; class Altiarchaeia; order IMC4; family QMZM01; genus JAUWTD01. The sequence goes on along the minus strand of JAUWTD010000014.1, from coordinate 15,084 downwards.
CTACTCTATTGTTTCTGAAATCATCTATCAGGATTTTTCCTTCAGGATCCTCTCCGATAGCACCTATAAAACCTGTTTCTACGCCAAGTCTTGAAAGCCCGGTTATTGTATTTGCAGCAGATCCTCCGGGTAGTTCAACGAATTCAATGATCTCTTGGTGTTCTCCTTTTCTTGCAAGCTGCTTAACTTTACATAGTTTATCCAGGTTCAATGCACCAAATCCTATCGTATGCATTCTGTTTTTCTCATCTTTAATTCAAACTCAATTAATTTCTCATGATAATCTTTCATCATATCAGAATATAATTTTCCCTCTATTTTCCCTTCTCTGTGTTTGGTTTCAAGGAGTTCGATCTTATCCTCTATCTCTTGTCTTTCTTTTCTGAGTTGTTCTATCTCTGTTTCATTGGATTGAGGTTGTTTTAGTGATTTAGTCTCTTTTTTGTGGGTGAATCTTTTATTGAGTTTTTTTACTGTTTCAAAGAGGGTATCATATATTTCCTCTTCCTTGCTTTGTGTTATTAGTTCTTCTGCAGCCAGGGACCATGCTATCAGTGAAGATTTATGTCCTTTGATTGCGATCAGGAAATCAGCCAAGGTTATGCCTCTTTCTGATTCGCCACATAATGCATTCTTCCATGGGATGGTTGCTGCGATATTGCATATTTCTGCGATATCTGCTCCTGAATAGCCTTCAGTTAACTCGGCAAGATCCTTGAAGTCAACATCTGGGGAGAGTGGTCTGTCTTTTGTGCAGATTGCGAGTATCTCCTTTCTTGCATCTAAGTCAGGGGGTGGAATGAATATTTGTTTAGTGAATCTGCCAGCTCTTCGGAGTGCTGGGTCAAGTCCCCATGGAATGTTTGTTGCAGCAATAACAAGAACCCCTTCATTAACTCGTTCAACGCCGCTCATGTCCATAAGGAATTGGTTGAGTACTTTTTCTCTTGATTCGTCACTTGATCCCTTGCGGCTGCAGAGGGCATCTATTTCATCAAAGAATATGATGGCTGGTGCACTGCTGCCTGCACGTTCGAAGACTTCGTGGAGTTTTTTTGCCTCATCTCCTTTTTTGTTCATGATATCGCTGACGTTCACATTGAAAAAAGAAACACCGCACTCTGTTACAGCAGCTCTTGCAAGCTGGCTTTTACCGCAGCCAGGTGGACCATATAAAAGTATCCCGCCTCCCGAGGTTTTCCCGAATTTCTTGGATAGGTCTGGGCGTACCAGCGGATATATTATTGCCTCTAATATCCTTCCTTTTGCTTCTTTTAATCCTCCGAGATCGGAGAAGGTTATGGTTGATTTTTCAAGGGGTATTGAATCATCCGCATATAATTCTGTGCTTAATGATATGGGGGTTAGTTTGGTTTCTGTTGCATATCCCTGTTTTATATTTGGATTGCCCTTAGAGCACAGGGGATAGCAAGTGACAACCTCTGCGTTAGCTGAGGATCTGTATTCTTGTGTGAGTTGCGGTAGGTATGTTATCTCTTCAAGTGTGGCTTCACAGTTGAACAGGTATCCTACAACCTCCTCTATTTTTTTTATTGAATGCCGCACAGTATCTCTGTTATATGATTCGTCTATTGTGTCTGTAACTGATAGAATTGATGCGAGATCATATCGTTTATCTCCAAATTTGGGGAGATAAAAAATAGTTTTAACGCAGTATTTTGTAATCATTGTTTCATCGGTAATGATTCTCATGAGGTTAAAGAGTTGGCTGTCTCCTGATTCACTGATAACAACGAAACCTTGTCTTGCAAGATCAAGTACTATGTCTTTGTCGAGTCCGTCATATTGTACGCTGTTTCTCTCCCATATATAATTAAGTGTACGTAGGGTATGTGGTGTGAAATTTATAACATTCTGAAGGATGTCGGTTTTTTGTATCTTTGGCTTTGGGTTCAGAACCCCGCCAAGGGTCACATAGAATATGTTTAGGTAGGATAAGTCAACATAGATTTTATCCCTTACTATGTTTGCCCTATTTTTTTTGAATACAGCTCCTTTATTGGCACCAGTTGACTTTATGAGTTTTAACCTTCCAAGTGGCAGGTATCTTTTATGTAATCTGATCTGGGGGTTGTTCTGGATTTTTTGTATGAGTGTTTTCTCAATGCCTTCATATATGGCAAATGCTGATGTTTTTACCTTACTGATCCTCATTCTTGTATTTATATATTAGTGAGTGTATTGTTTAATATGGGTAAGTTGTCACTGACTACTCTATTTTCCTATTTTGTGAAAATTCTGTCATTTCTTCATATCTCTATATTTTCTTAACAGAAACATGAATCGAGTTCTTTATTCGGTGGGGGGGGGGAAAGGAAAATATTTTTGGTGTGTCCTTTATCAATTTTGCTTACAAACTTGTAACTGATAAGGCCGCATTTATCCTAGTTTTGCTGCATCACCTCTTACGTGTGCTCTACTCTCTTTATGTATCCTTATGATTTCTTGGAAGTTATTTTTTCTGTCAGGCAGGTAATGGAAGTGCGGTTGAAAGAATCCGGGTTCGTTGATTTTTGATATAAGAAATTTTTTAATATCTGGTGGAATGAGTTTATCTGGGATGGATGCAGGGTTCTTCATGTAGCTTTCATGATTTTTTTCTAAATCTTTCACTGTGTCGATGACGCAGGAGTATCCTCCGCGCATGTATCCTGCAATAACAATAAGAAGGAAACGCATATCTGTTGTGGCAAGACCTATGTTTGCATAGGGGATAGCATAGTCATTGCCATTAAATACGATAGATATTCCTCCTTCGTTCTTTATTTTTTTAAGCATCTTATAGTCTGTTATACTATCTCCTACAACAATCATATCTGAGAGCTCTGAATTAGTTTCCTCTGCGATTTTCTTGGCTGCATCTACCTTCCTTTGGCCTCCGACAACCTTCATTTTGTTCATTATATCCTCAAGTACAGTGTCTTTGATATCCTCGCAGTAGAACTGATCTAATCTATTCTTTATTCTGTTTTCATAATTGAGGTTTGCATATAATTCTATGATATCTCCTTTAAATTCTTCAATCATTGCGGTTTCAGTATCACCTACCTGTGCTTTGAATTCATCCAAGGGAAAATAGGTGCAATATATCTTCTCCCGCAGAACCCCTATTTTTCCCCCGATGTTGTGTGCATGCTGTTGGTAGCTGGTTGATATTATGTAGGGTGACCATCCAAGTTGGTTAAGTTTTGATATGATGTATTTTGTTCCATCGACGATTTTTGCCCTATTCGAAACCTCTTTAATATTTTTTTCGGAAATATTGTAGTGTATAAGAAACGGAACAATTAGAGATAATGTGTCTCCTGGTTCATACCCGCATCTTTCCTCTAATGTGAGGATGTCATCATATCTGCTTATCACTTCAAATATCTTATGTCCTTCATCTATCAGACCCATAACCTCGTATGCGTTGTCTTGGGGTGATAGTGGACCTTCAAGATCAAAACATATTACTTTCTGTGTCATTTTTTTTTTGTAACATTAATATTTCAAATATAATAATTAAATAGGATGTTGACAATACCTGAGATGGTTGCAGGAGTTGCTTCTTTGTTTTTGCTTTATGCAAGTTATGCTGACTTGAAGACTGGGGAGATACCTGAAAAGATTACTCGGGGACTTATTGTTGCAATAATTGTTATGGCTTCAGTTTCATCGTTTTATACCCTTAAGCCGTCATTTATACTTGAATCAGTTGTTTCTGGGGTGGGTTTTTTTGCTCTTGGATATGTGATGTTTCGGCTTGGTGAGTGGGGTGGAGGGGATGTGAAGTTGCTTGCAGGTATTGGATGTTCTCTTGGTTTGTTAGGTGCTATGGATTATTTTGTCCACTTTAAGGGAGTTTTTCCTTATTATGTAGGTTATTTCATAAATTTTGCATTAGCCTCAACACCCTATGTTATAACCTATTCAGTTATCCTTGGATTGATGAAGCCTTCTGTTTTCACGGGATTCACTTCGATTATAACCAAAAAGAAGTCTATTGCTCTCCTAGTAGTCTCGTTTCTTCCATCCACTGTCTGCATTACATTAGATTTGTATAAACTAACCTTGGTCTACCTGCTCATACCTTTTCTCGTGTTAATTTCACTCTATCTTAAGGCAGTGGAGGACGTAGCCCTAAAAAAGACAATACATGTCAGGGAACTTAAGGAGGAAGATATTCTTTCAGACGATCTTGTGGTCGGTGGTAGGAGGATAGTAAGTAAAAGAGATATGGAGGGGTTATCAAAAGAGCAAGTATCTGAGATCCAGTCTCTGGCAGATCAAGGTAAAATACCTGCAGACATAACAGTGAGATGGGGTATACGGTTTGCGCCTGTGTTTTTCCTTGCATTTCTTCTAACATTCTTTTTAGGGGATCTCCTCGAGATTATTGTTTTATCTATAGTAGCATAGCTTTAAACATTTTAAGCATAGTTTAAATACCCTATTTTTCAATATCTTTACATGGATTCAGAAATCCGGAGTATACTTAAGGAGAGTATACCCCTTTTAATTATCTGTTCTATCGGCGGCGTTGCTGCAGGGGTAATCTTAGGTGGTATGGAATATGAACTTCTAGAGATTCCCGGGCTTCTGATTCTCTTGCCTGCAAGCCTTGGTATGCGCGGTAATATAAGTGGTGCTCTAGGCTCCAGGCTTTCATCTGCATTACATCTTGGTTTAATCGAGCCTGAATTAAAGTGGAATAAATCCCTTAAAAACAATGTTCTTGCAGCAATATTTCTTAATGTTCTTATGTCTCTTCTCTTAGGGACTATAGTATATATGGCATATGAGATTGCAGATTTTGAAGGGCATGCAAGCATCCTTAAATTGACTGCCATCTCCCTTATTGCCGGGACGCTTGCGGGGTTGGTTCTAACTTTTCTGTCTGTTTTCCTTGCAATATTAACCTATTCAAGAGGATTTGATCCAGATAATATGTTAATGCCTGCTCTTTCGACTGTAGGTGACATAATCACTGTTTTTTGTCTTCTTTTTGCAGTGAAGATCGTAGGATTTATTCCATACATTTAAAAACAGAGAACGCTATAATTTAACTGATACTTGCATAAAATGACTGAACCGGACGTTGACGATATTGTAGATCGGGCTCTTTCTCATAAAAGAAATGTTATTGATATTCTCGTAGAGATGAAAGACACCTCTGAGTTGATGGTTGATCTTGCTTATTCTGCTCTGCTTACCAACAGTAAAGAGGTTGCAGAGGAGGTACGGGATCTTGAAGGGACTATGGATAATCTTAGATATGAGATTGAGGCTATGCTCTTGCTTGCTGCAAGAACTCCGGAGGATGCAGCAGATCTGTCGGGTATTCTGCATGTTGTAGTTGCTGCAGAGGAGATAGCTGATGCTGCAGAGGAGATAGCTGATGTAGTTATTAGGGGTGTGGGAGATCATCCGATCTATCAAAAAATGCTTGCAGAGACAGAGGAGAGGGTAGTTAAACCCTCTGTTTTAGGTAGCTCTGAACTTGTTGGTAAATCTCTTGGCGAACTAAAGGTATCATCTAGGACTGGTTGTTATATCCGGGCCATAAAACGGGGTTCTACATGGATATATAATCCAAGCAAAGACACTAAACTCTCTGAGGATGATATCCTGATAGCAAGTGGAAGCGAGTCTGCAGTAGATACTCTTATCGAGCTGAGTAGAGGGACAAAAAAGATAGTGTGGAAGTAGCTACTCTACTCGGACAATGATATCTTTACCTTTTGATATGATTTCATCCTTGGGTATTATTTTTCTTTTAACTTTTATTCCCATAAGCTTTGAACCGTCTAGGATTACTCTGTTCACTTTTCCTATTGCCTCTCCTTTTTCGTCGTATACTTTTTGATTTGCGAAATCATTTATTAGTTTTTGACGTGCACGTATCTCTTCTATGAAGAGGTATCCTGTAATCTTGATGACACTGATGAATATAAATACACCTGCAAACACTGATATGAGGAAGTCGGAGATGCCTGATGACTCAACCCAGAATCTGGCCCCGGATTTAAGTGTCAGTTCTATGAGAAATGCAAAAGATAAGAGGATAAGGTCTGTGCGCACATTCAAGTATTTGTTGCTTGAGTAGTCGTCTATGATTTTTCCACCAATTGCAACAATTACTGCGACAAGTATCAGATCTGCAGAGCCTTTAATGAATGCTGCGGATGCATCTATGAAACCTATGGGATTCCATTTTATGATCTCATCATAACCATAACATAATGCCACAGTTAGTATAACAACTGCAATGAGGTAGGTCAATGTGCTTATCTTTTCCACTGAAAGAGACTTAAGAAACTGTGATATTCTTGAGAAAAATTCTTCTTCGTAGCCGAAGCCTTTCATTAGGAGGTAGCTGCCTATCGTGGCAAGGATTAGGTTTATTGCATGGATTATCACCCCAAATGCTCCGCCGATTGCAAGCAACATCAGAACCATTCCAGGTATGCCAAAAACAAATCTTCCAAGGTTTGGGTCTTCTTCAACCTCTTTGATGAAGTGGATTATCTTAAAATAGGCCTTTTCAAGCTCTTGGCTTTGTCTTACAATCACAGTTTTCACTGAGTTGATCTTGATTCTTGATTCGATGACTGGTATGATCTGTCCATCCTCTGCTCCGTCGATAACAAGGATTATGCCTTTTGGTTTGAAGCGTTTTATGACTTCATCTAATTGTTGCGATATTTTCGTATCTGACGCGATTCCAACATGTCTGTCACCTGTAAGAGTCACGACTTCGGTTTCTAGTTCTTTTGCTATCTTCACGGCTGCGAATATAGCGTTTGTGTCAGTGTCTTCAGGATCAGCCAATGCAAGATCCTTTGCAACAGTTATGTTATCCTCAACCCCTATAATGGGGCCGGTTGATTTTGTTTTTCTGCCTACGTCATCATCTCTGTCGACACAAATAACAAGATTTTCCATTCTTCTTACTACTTTTAGTTTTTAAGCCTATATGTCAATAAATATTATATCTTATCCATAACAACATAGGAGGTAGACAAAAAAAATGGAAAAAGAAACAAAATATTATGAATTAAAAAAAGGCGATGAAAAACATGTTTTTACTGGAAAAACACCCAGGCAGGCTGCATTAAAGGCGGCGACGAGAGGTTTTAAGGACATAAAGTTAAGAGAGAGGGGAAGGAGAAACAAAGATGGTACATATTCCATACATGTGTTCAAAGGTGAAGTTAAGACCGTTGACGCACCGGAAAACAGACCAAGTTGGTTGCCTGCTAAAGTCAAGAAACCTATAGTCAAAAAGGTGGGTGTTGACAGAATCAAGAAGATTTAATAAGATCTCATACGATTTAATCTGTCTATCCTATTTATTCTATTTTTTATTCTTTCTTTTATTTATCATTATATGATTGTCTTTGGTGGGTCATCCTCTTTGAAGCTTGCTGAGTGTGTTTGTAAGGGTTTAGATGCTGATTTGGGTTTAGTTGACTACAGAAGGTTTCCTGATGGAGAGCATTATATCAGGATTTTATCTGATGTTGAAAACAGGGATTGTGTCTTGATTCAGACAACTGACACCAACGATTCCTTGGTGGAATTACTTCTTATGCTTGATGTATTTCGTGACCTTAAGGTTCGGAGTATTCATACGATCATACCTTATATTGGTTATTCGCGTCAGGATAAGAGGTTTAGGGTGGGTGAATCCTTTAGTCTAAAAACTATTCTTGGGTTAATAGATCAGTTTTCTGATTCTATAACGACTGTGAATTGTCACTTTCTCAATTCCGCAGGGAAATTCCAATTTGAGAATATTTGGGTAAGAAATCTTGATGCATTTCCGTTGGTTGCAGAATACTTCAAGGATATGCTAGATAATCCATTAATTATTTCGCCGGATAAAGGCGCTCTTGAGTATGCGAAAAAGGCCGCTAAGATAGTTGGCTGTGAATTTGATTATCTGCAGAAGATAAGGGTCTCTGATCATAAGGTAGAGATTGATTTAAAGAAAATTGGTGTTGAAGGTATGGATGTAGTATTGCTAGATGATATGATATCTACCGGCGGCACAGTTATTGAAGCAGCAGAGGTCATCAGATCACAGAATGCCCGGTCTGTGAATGCAGGATGTATCCATGGAGTATTCTCAAAGGGTTGGGATATCTTTGATGGCATCCTTGATGAATTAGTTTGCACTGATACTATATCCTTAGACATAAGCAAGATAAGCGTATCTAAATTAATCATTGACACAGTGTCTGTTATTGTCTGATACTCTTTCTCTCGTTTAGGAAGGTATTTGATTTTATTATATATACTGTTAGTACCTATTATTTTTATATAGTTCTTATTGAGTGTATATTATTAAAAATGGATTTAGAGATAGATAGCAGGTATTTGATTGCGCTTGGTGTTGTCGGTGTTATTTTTTTGTTGATTATATTGTCTAAGTCATCACTTGAAACGACAGAACTCTGTTTTAACGCCCCTACAGGGGAATCTAATTCAAAATGTATTCAGGTGGAGATAGCAGATGAATCTAAAAGCCATGCTGCGGGGCTCTCTTTGAGGGATTCTTTAGATGCAGATAATGGTATGTTATTTGTATTTGAAACACCTGGTAAGCGTGCTTTCTGGATGAGGCGTATGGAGTTTCCTTTGGATATTATTTGGGTTGACGAGAACAAGAGTGTGACTCAGGTAACTCCAAATATTCCAATATGTGTTAAGATGCCTTGTAAAGGTTATGCGCCAAAGAATGACACACTTTATGTGGTCGAGGTTAACGCAGGCTTTGCAGAGCAGTATGACATAACAAATGAATCTAGGGTATTCTTTAAACTGCCTGAACCTGCCTGATTTAGGCTCTTTTCCCTTTTTTTTTCTTTTCTCTATTTTTTTTATACTGTAACAGTTAAATATCTGCAAATTAAATATCTAAAATAGTTATGGCGATTGAATACGAGTTCGAAGTTGGCAGGATTAAGCAAGAGATCAAAAAGACTGGTGCAAGGTTTATATGTTTACAGTTTCCAGAAGGCCTAAAAGAACACGCTATAGAAGTCATAAGAGAGATTGAAGACAACTCAGAGGTGGATGTGGTTGTTTTCACTGACCCCATCTATGGTGCATGTGATACAAAAGATGCGGAGGCTGAACGCCTAGGCGTGGATTTAATCATACATTTCGGGCATACTGACTTCATTTAATGATTTAATAAGGTGAAAAGTAAATCAAAAAAATGAATTTTTTCGATAAAATAATCTCTGATTTACGTAGACGGGATGTCATCCTTGAAGTTTATGTGATACATCATAGAGACTCTGAATTTGAATGGAAACCCCTTTTAGATGATCTATGTGAAGACTACTATGTTAAGGTCAAATTAAATAAGATGGATATAATCTATGAAGCAATGAGGCTGGATATGCATGTAACTGATTCAGCCTTATCTGGTGACGGTGCCATGGAGTCGTTGATGTCAAAAATGGAGTGCATAGAAGATATTAAGCAGGAAGGGGTTCAGTTGGCAAATAAGGCATTCATTATAAAGATACTAGTAAATCCAGAAGAACTTAAAATGAAAAACATAGATATGAATTCGATAGAGAAATTAAAAGAGGATGTAGTAGCGATTCTAGAGGATTCCAATCCCCGGTATCTTTCATTGGAGTAGTGAGCTATCATGGCAAAAACAAAAATATGTTTTAATGGGGGGGTAGGTGAAGTAGGCAGATCATGTTTTACTCTTGAATCCAAAGGGTTTTCTCTAATGCTGGATTGTGGCATCAAGATAAGGGATGCAGACGTCTGCCCCACGCTTCCCGACTATACTGATGCACTTATTTTATCACATGCGCACTTAGATCATTCAGGTATGGTGCCGGCACTCTACAAACGGAATCAGCCTAGGATATATGCAACAAACTTGACATTGGAGATTTCTCATATTCTGCAAAATGATTCTGCAAAGATTAACCAGCTTAGGAAAGAAAAACAGATATATTCTTCTCATGATATTGAGTCTATGTATCCTTCTGAAATTCCTATGCGCTATAACACAAAGAAAAAATTAACTGAGGATATTTCATTTCAGCTGATGGATGCAGGCCACATCCCTGGAAGTTCATCTATACTTCTGGAAATTGAAGAGAAAAAGATTTTTTATACAGGGGATATAAAGACAGAAGACACCTATCTGCAAAAGGGTGCGGTGATCCCTGAAGCCGACATATTGATAACTGAAAGCACCTATGGAGATCGGGTCCATGCGGACCGGAAGGCAATGGAAAGAAAGTTTTTAGCTTCTGTAGAAGAAACCCTTGATAGAGGGGGGAATGTGATCATCCCTGCTTTTGCGGTTGGTAGGACTCAGGAGGTTCTAATGATGTTAAAGGACATGGGTTCTCCAATATATCTTGATGGAATGGGTCAAAAGATCACATCCATGTTCTTACAGTATCCTGAATACCTAAAGGACAGCAGTCTACTCCAGAAGGCTGCAAATATAGCTATCTGGGTTAAGAATAATTCAGATAGGAAAAGGGCACTTTCTGAGCCATCTATTGTAGTTACAACCGCTGGAATGGTTAACGGAGGTCCGGTGTTCCACTACTTGCGTAGGCTGCATTTGGATAAAATGAGTTCTATATTGCTTACCGGCTATCAGGTAGAGGGGACAAACGGGCGTCTTCTAATGGAAAAAGGTTATGTCGTAGACCAATATGTTAACGAAGAAATACCTGTAAAGATGGAAAAACACCAGTTTGATTTCTCAGCCCATGCTGGAAGACCTGCCTTAGAGAAGATTGCTGAGAAGGTAAACCCCGATAAAGCATTCATAGTCCACGGAGAAAGAACCTCTGCTGAATCATTAGGTGAACTTATTTCAGGCATCTGTGAAACCCATATACCCAAAATGGGTGATAAATTCGATCTATAAAAAAATAAAAAAAATGAAGGCTTATCCGGTTTTTCTCTTCTCTGTGATTATCATACTGTCCATCTCAGTCAACTCTGAGGATAGATTTATTGACTCAGATTCCCGAATCGTTAATTTAGTAAAACATGAACTATTAACAAAAACTGATGATGCATCAAGTTTCAGGGAAAATATCCAATTATTAAGAAATCAGAACTACACCTATGAAGAGGCGTTGTATATACTGCATAATGAAACAGTCAATGTCGTTAAATACTTGATATTCCTTAAAAATATGTCAAAGCAGGATGTAGAAGAACATCTGCTTAAAAGAGGTTATTCTATCAGCGAAGTAGATACAGTAATTGAAACAGCCTGTAGTGAGGTAACCTATGCTGCTCTTAACAGAGGCATGAAAAAGAAAACAATCATCAGCAGACTAACTGAGAAAGGGTTTACGCGAGAAGAAATTAACTTGGTTTTAATGGAGGTATCTGTGGAACAGGCCAAGAGTGCTTATTCATCTGGTATCTCTTCTACAGTTATTGTATCTAATCTAGATGAGATGGGTTTCACAAAACAGGAAATCGAGGAGATATTAATAAAGGCTGGACTATCTGCACCCCCTAAAAACAAGATTTGTTTAATGCCTTGAATAATTTTGGTCGCGATTTTATTCATCCTATTCTTTGCATGGAAGAGAAAAACATCAACGAAGACGCAAGCAGATGACGTCTCTGAGGCGACGGAGTTATCGAAGCTGCAAGATGAAAGAAAAACCTTAGAAGAGATGATAATACTTGCAAAGAAAAAATACCATAAACGAAAGCTTGATGAGGAAAGTTTCAGAGAGATTGTCAAAGACCCTCAAAAGAAGCTCATAGAGATTGAAACAAAGATCAACCAGATAGAAGCAAGAGTTCAGAAACTGGAATCTAGGGAAGCTAAATAAGTTATACAACCCTTCCTCCTTGATATCGTCCCTCGTAAGACTTTGTCTTTCCTTTAACCTCTTCGAATATGATCTGTGCCATTTTTGCGTTTTTCTCGAACACAAAATTTGTTTTGGACACATTTCTGAGTCCGAATATTAGGACGCCGTTGTATCCCGGATCTACTAATGCAGTTATCATGGAGCAGCCGCATCTGAACAGACTAGATCTAGGTAGGACTCTTGCTGCTAAATCATCAGGCATATTAATCTTTTCTATTGTTTCAATCAGTACGTATTCATCGGGTTCCAGAGTATATTCGCTAAACGGGATTTCTTTAGCATCCGGAGTCCGTCTATCTGCCGATCCTATAAATCCTGAACCCTCTATTTTGTAGATTTTTCCCACCCTAAGGTCATAGCCTGCACCCTCCAGACAGTCTAAACTAAAGTTTTCTATAAGTTTTATCTCTTTTACACATCCTTTAATGTTATCACCTGATAAAATCATTCTCTGCTTTCTTCTTCTATTTCCACTTCCTGTCTAATTTCCTCTAGCTGATACTCTAACCTCTCTTTCACATTCTTTAGTTGATCTAGTTTTTCCTTAAACATATTCTTATTATTTGAAGTCGGGGATGCAGTCTCTTGTGTCTTTTCTTTTTCTGCCCACCTTAGTTTTTCCTGTGTTTCTCCTATCTCCTTTTCTTTAGAAATGATATCTCCCCATATTTTTTTCATTTTTTGCAAATTATTGTGAAGTGAATCTCTCTCATTTACTAATTCTTTCCTTTTTTCTCTGCTCAACTTTTCTCTCTCATCAATTCTACTCTTTAATTTCTGGTTTAGTTCCTTTTCTTTTCTCTGTGATTCCTCTGGTTTTTTTTCTTTTGTTGGTTCCTTGTCACGAAACTCTTTTTTTGTTTTGATTTCGTTTTGAATGCGTTCCTTGATTTTTTCTACTAGCTCTTTTTCTTTTTCTCTGATTTGACGATCCTTTTCCAGTATTAATTCTTTATCTCTATGGATGGCGGAAAGTTTTTTCTGTGTATTCTCGATTTCTTCTTCTAAGAGGGCTTTTTCGTATTCGATATCTCCTAATTCCTCTCTTTCATCTCTAAAGATTTTTTCTCTTTCTACCATAAGCCTATCTATCTGTTTTATCTTTCTATTTTTTATCTTCTCTTGATTTGTCTTCACCTTCTTTGTTTCCTTCTTCATCACTTCATTGTTTAATATTCTCACTTGTTGCTGGTATTTTTTAAGAAGATTTAAAACCTGGGATTTATGTTCTAATTCTTCCCCTGCATTCCTTAACTTGTACATAATTGCTCTTTCTTCTTCTTCTACGCGTTCTCTCTTATGCTTTATCTTCTCCATCTCTTCTTTTTTCCGCTTAATGATTAATTTTTCCTTCTTACTTAACTCCTCGGTTTTTTCTTCTAAAAGTTTACTTAATTCGTCTTCATAGGACTTTAATTCTTTTTCTTTTTCGGATTCCCATCTAGATAGGATAGCTCTTTCTTCTTCAGATATCTGGTCTTTTTTTATCTTATCTTCGTACCCCCCTATTTTAGATTTCAAGGAGTCAAAATATGTGGTAAGGATAACAAAATTTCTCTTACGCACATTACTTCTAATTAAATCTAACTCTAGTTCCATATCAAATATGTCTATATTCTGTTTCTTAAACACAGATAGTCCTTCATCTAATCCTTCTATTTGCGAGTTGTAGGAAGCATATCTCTCTATTTCCTGGTTTTCAAGTTTATTGAAGTCATGAAGGGTGGGCCTGAAATTTACAAAGTAGGGTTCTCCCCGGTTATATCTTGCATTTTGGATTAATCCTATCCCTGATGGACTTTCAGCCACTCCTTGGGAAATGAGTTTTCCATACCTTAATTCGACTGCCTTCAAGTCTTCATCCTCACTGGTTTTCATCTGAATTTCTGTATTGATGTTAGCTCTGATTACTTCACTAAGAGCAGTTAACACAGGGGAGACGGATATAATCCCTATCCCCCATCGCCTAAATTCCCTCATTGCCCGTCCAATCTGTATGAGTCCTTCTCCCTCAACCCCTGATGGATGTATTAACCTGTGAACCTCTTCAAAAACCAAAAGAAATCTGATTTTTGTACTTTCGCATAGATTAGATTGAAATATGTTTTGGATATTATTCTCAATGAAGGTATTCATCTGTTCTGTATTCAGTTTGTGTAGACTGAACACTGAGATTTCTCCAGGATGACAATGTTTTTCTAAATCTATTTTCCACATGGGATCTTCAATGGTGTAAATATTTCCATTAAATGATTGAACACTGTCTTTTTTCATATCAAAAAGAGGATATAAATTTAACATATTCAGGTCTCTGTTTTCTTTTACAAAACCAGTCCACTTGAGGGTTGGATCAAAGACTAGGACTGGGATGTTGCTCCTAAGAGCTTCCTCTGCCAAAACTTGGGCGGCAATTGTTTTTCCGCTGTTTGCACTTCCACCTATTAAGGTATGGCTTAGCAGTTGATTTGGTTCTAGAAAGGCAGCAAATTTAGTTTTCGCTATCTTACCCATAAAACATGAGTCTGGTCCTGCTTCAGGCAGGCTTTTGAAGTCGGCACTTTCCAGATAAAGTGTTTCTAAAAAATCTTTTCTAAATTTTTTTTTATAGATATAGGTACTAGATAAGGCAATAACTACGATGCTTGCTCCTGCAATTATTTCCCAAGAAATCGGCTGAAAATCCATTCTGGTGTATGAGTTAATCACAACCCTCTTGTTTATACTTATTTATGTTTTTACTTTTTCATCTATAAATACATTAAGTGGTGAAATATAGTGTGTACTATTCCTCCTGCTGTTCGAGATTGTTAAAGAAAGCAAACAATGTCATTTCAGGAGGGGATAAATATGGTTGTTTTGACTGTAAAGCAATGGTATTGGTTGGTTAAGAAGCGAATTAAAGGTTGTGATGTATGTTAAATATCTAATAAACTTAGGATACTTTGTGGCATTGTTTACTGATACTTTGTGGCATTGTTTACTGATACTTTGTGGCATTGTTTACTGATACTTTGTGACATTGTTTACTGATACTTTGTGGCATTGTTTACTGATACTTTGTGACATTGTTTACTACTCTACTTGAATGACTACTCTACTTGAATGACTACTCTACTTGAATGACTACTCTACTTGAATGACTACTCTACTTGAATGACTACTCTACTTGAATGACTACTCT
>JAUWTD010000062.1 GCA_030609775.1 Candidatus Altarchaeota archaeon | reverse complement strand
TGCTGCTGATCATGTTCCCCCGCCCTTACTTGAGCAGCTAAATGAGGGCGGACGATTAATAATTCCCTTAGGGAGTACAAAATATTATCAGACCCTAACCCTGTTTGAGAAAAAGAATGATACATTGGATGTAACATATATCTCCTCTGTGCGATTTGTTCCCTTTACCGGAAAGGTCTTGGAGGAGACGTGATTCACTTTATATTGTTGCGGATTATCACATATGCGGCCAGATAAGCGACTGCCGCCACCGTTAATGCGGCATAGAATCCCATGGAGATGGCGATGACTGCTGCAAGAACTGAAGCAATCACTGAAGCACAGGCGTTAGCGCAGAATGCCCATGGAATTAATTTGTTGTCTATGTTTTTTATCCCTAACGGAAAAGGCATCCCCATCAATGTTCCGGCAGGGGTAAGCAACAGAAAAGATATAAGTATCCTGGCCGGCAGGGTTTGGCTTAGAAGACTATCGAAGAGCCCGGGTAAAATGAGTGGGTAACTTAATATCAGGGCACCGAGGGTAATTAGTATATATTTGAGTTTTTTTATGTCTAGTTTATCTGAGATCAGGCTTCCGAGCCCTGAAGAGACAAGCAGTGAAAAAATTATTACGGAGGTGGCATAAATTGGTTGGCCTAGGAACAGAATAAATTTTTGTATTAATGGAATCTCTATTAGCATGTATCCGAGGCCAAGTAGGAAAAAGTAGCTGATTGTTCTGAATTTATATGGGATCTTTTTTTCTCTTCTCTGGAAGTAATACAGCGGGGTCAATATCAGGATTATGCTAACTATCACTGCCTGGATGAGGATTACTATTAAAAGAAACCCTCCTTCGAAGAAGGGCTCCCATTTTTTGTTCATGCTCTCATATAATGGCGTTAGTTTACTCCATTTAAAGTAGCTTGAAAAAAATGGTTTTTCATCGTTTACCGGCGATATGTCAAATAGGTATTCATTGTAGAGCCTGTTTCTGTCAAATAAAATCCCTTGGGTTAACTGGTAGTATAAAGGTTCAGGGAATTTGTTGTATGTGTTTGCTTCGGATTCATCTATTCCTGGAACATATACCAAGTCAAATCTTCTGTCTTTGCTGAATTTTTTTATTTCTTTAATCTCTTCTTCGGTGAACCGGTTTTTTTTCATGAGAACTGTAAGGGTCACGTAGGTTCGGATAACTACTATATTTTGTTCATAGTCTTCTATGCCTTCTTTTTCTAGTGTTGCAGCTACAAGAGACACTACCCTGATGTCTCCTCTAGGGGGGTTTTGCAGCCATCGGGTGACGCTCAGAATTCCGTTTTCGGATAAGTGTTTATAGTAGTCTTGGAAGGCATCTGTTGTGTAAAGATAGTTTTCTGATAGACCATATAAGCCCGTTGAGCTTGTGATGATATCCTCTTTTAGTGATACTGTGATTATGTCATATTCTTCATCGGATCTTCGCATAAAGCTTCTTGCGCCATCTATTATGACATCTACTCTATTGTCCTGATAGAGACCTGATCTTTCTGTGACTGCATCTACTATTAAGGGGTTTGTTTCCACTGCATGGATAGTTGAGGCATTATGGTATGCTGCTGTTAAAACATCCAGTCCGCTTCCTGGATTTATTATGAGGGTGAGGGTTCTCGATTCATTTTGTAGTCTGTAGGGTAGTGTCGTTGGAAGATAGTCTATGAATCTTAGTTCATTTAATCTAGTGTATTCTGTTATTCCCTGCAGTGAGTCTCCGTCTATAGTAAGCCCTGTCTGGGGTGGAAGGTCTCCTTTGAACATATAGCTTAATCCAGGGGCATATCTTACAGCCTTGCTTTGCACTACATCCACTCTGGAGAAACTGTTCCATTCCGTGGATAAAAGCTGGGCATCCTTGTAGTTTAGGGCGGTGTTCAGTGACTTGTAAGGTGACATGTTTATTTCAGGTAATGGGCTGATCCCGTACGCCAGTATCAGGGAGACTGAGATTATTGCATATATAAAAATCTTTTTTTTGGTGTGGCAAAGAGACATAGCAGAGAACATACCTAAAAGGAAGGCAGCCATGATAATTTCTGAGGCTCCGAATAATGAAAACAACAGAATAACCAGGATGCAGCCTAAACCTGAGCCTGTGAGATTAAAGAAATATAGTTTACTGATTTTTCCAGGGGTTTTAGCAAACACAGCCCCTATATAAATCCCTGAAAGAAAGAAGGGGACTGAGAGTATGAGATAATAGATTAGTATGTATATGATCTGGCTATGGTCCCAGGTTATCCTATATGGGTCAAAGGGGATTTTTTGTGTTATCATATATGTGAGCGGACAGCTCAGAGAAAAAAGCAGGGATGCGGTTTCAAGTAGTCTGTTGTTTTTATCCTGCAAGTGTTGTTTTAGTGATAGGTATGTTCCGCTTGCACCATACCCTAAGAATGCGATACTAACTATCATGAATGCGAAGTGGTACCACTGGGAAACAGAAAAGATCCGGGTAAATGTTATCTCTAAGAGCAGGGTAGCTGCTGATATGAAAAACACACCTGCATAGATCCCTGATATATTCTCTGGTTTTGGTTTAGGCATTGTTTTTTTTATACTTATTTTATGTTTGAATCTATCTTTTTTATATGCAGGAGTTTAACGTAGATTTTCATATTCATTCTAAGTATTCTGGAGGCACCTCCGGGAAGATGGAGTTGCCGGTTATTGCAAAGCAGGCTGAACTTAAGGGATTGCATCTTGTCGGGACAGGTGATGCAACGAATCCTGATTGGCTTAGGCATATGAAAACTATCCTGTCTGAGGAATCCTCTGGAGTATATTCTTTTTCCAGAGGTGAAACAAGGTTTATTGTGACCTCTGAGGTGGAGGACAATAAGCGGGTTCATCATCTAATAATTTTTCCTTCGATTTCAGCTGCCGAATCCTTACATGAGATGTTGCTGAGGCACTCTAATGATATTATGAGGGAGGGTAGGCCTCATCTCCGGATTAATGGAGAAGAATTAGTTGACTATGCCCGGGATGTGGATGCGTTGGTTGGGCCTGCCCATGTTTTTACGCCGTGGACTGCTCTCTATAAGGAATATGATTCTCTTGGTGAATGTTATGGGGATAACCTCGGAGAAATAAAATTTGTTGAGTTGGGTCTTTCCGCAGATACATATATGGCTGACCGGATACGGGAATTACGTGATCTGACTTTCATGTCTAATTCTGATACGCATTCTCCGTGGCCTCATCGGCTTGGAAGGGAATTTAACAGGATTTCCTTGAAGAGTTTATGCTTTGATGAGGTTAAACGTTCCCTAACTAATGTGGGTGGGCGAGGTGTTGTGTTAAATGTTGGATTGAATCCACGGGAGGGCAAATATCATCTGACTGCTTGTACTCGGTGTTTTATGAAATTTAGGCTAACTGATGCAGTAGAATTAAAGTGGAGGTGTCCTGAATGCAGGGGTTTAATCAAGAAGGGTGTTTCAGACCGGATAAATGAACTCGCTTCAGGGGATAAGCCAAAGCATCCCGTCCATAGGCCACCGTATATTCATATCCTCCCTTTGGCGGAGGTTATATCTCTTGTCAGCGGCATTTCAACGTTGACAAGCAAGAAAATCAATGATCGGTGGAGTAGTCTTGTGGAATGTCTTGGAACAGAGATTAATATTTTGGTTGACTCTGATATTAGTGAGGTGAAAAAAGTAGATTTGGAGGTTGGGAAGGTGATTGAGAAGTTCAGGTCTGGGAGAATGAGATATGTTGCAGGAGGGGGTGGACAGTATGGCAAACCTACCTTAAAAGAGGAGGAAGATAATTTTTATGGTAGAGGACAGCGTCATATAGGTGACTTCTAAAAGGTAATTTTTAGTTGTATTCCTTTTTATATGCCAATTCACAATATAATATATTCAAGTTATGGGTAGGATATCTATCCAGTATCTATTAATATATTTTTTTTTTCTGAGGGATTTTTTTGGATTTAGAAACTCTTAAAGGGACCACTACGGTAGGTTTAAAGTGCAGTGACGGTATTGTGCTTGTAGCAGATAAACGGGCTTCGATGGGTACTTTTATAGCATGCAAGAGTGCAAAGAAGACCTTTAATATAAATGACATGGTTGGTGCCACAATTGCTGGTTCTGTTGGGGATGCGGGTGCATTAATGCGTCTGGTTCGTGCAGAGGCTGCGTTGCATGAGATGAATAATAAAACCAAGATGTCTGCTAATGCAGCAGCCTATTTGTTGTCAAATATATTGCATGGAAACAAGTATTATCCTTATCTTGTGCAGCTTGTCATTGCCGGATATAATGATCAGGAGCTTGCAATCTATTCTCTTGATCCTGTCGGGGGATTAAGTGAAGAGACTATGGTGGGGACTGGTTCAGGTTCGCCTGTAGCATATGGTGTCCTTGAACAGTTTTATTCTGAAAATAAATCTGTTGAAGTGAACATACCTATTGCGATAAGGGCATTGACCTCTGCTATGCAGCGTGATTCGGCGACAGGTGACGGAATAAGTCTGGTCACTATCACTGCAGGAGGATTCAAAGAACATGCGCAGGAAGAAATCGATAAAGTATTAGATGAACTAAAGAAGTGATTTATTTTTTTTATATTAGTGTCATGGCTTTCATGTATTTTTTCAGATGATAAGATCAGTTTTAGAATCAAATTTTGTTTTATATTTCGGTTATAAAATAGGTGTTTTATATATAGAAAGGTGAGTTTTTTGGAATTTAAAGAAATTAAGAAGCTTGTTAAAGAGAATGCGCCTGAAGGCAAGATCTCAAAGATTGATCTTGAGGGCCCGAAGATAGTTCTCTATACTGATGATCTACCCTTCTTCATAGGAAACAATAACGAAGTTAGGCGTCTTGCGACCTTGTTAAAGAAAAGGATCTTAATAAGGTCGACTTCAGCTAAGCTGATGGATCCTGAAGAGGCTAAATCTGTAATCGAGGATATCATACCTGCTGAAGCCAACATAGTAAATATTGCATTCGACGTGAATTTCAGAGAGGTATATATTGAGGCTGAGAAGCTTGGTCTCGTTATCGGAAAGCAAGGCATGACTCTTGATGAAATATCTATGAAGACTAATTGGATTCCGAAGCTTTTGAGGAGTTCACCTATTGAGTCTGACACGATAAGAAGTATCAGGAAGACTTTATATGATAGCGGCGAACTCAGGCAGAAAATACTTCAAAAGATTGGTAAAAATATTTATAGGAAACCTAATTCTGAATGTGATTGGGTCAGAGTCACTCCTTTGGGTGGGGCGCGTGAAGTAGGTAGGTCATGTTTTCTGTTGCAGACGCCTGAAAGCGATGTTTTGATTGATTGCGGTATTAATGTTGCGGCATCAGGCACTTCAAAGTTCCCTGATTTCAGGGCATCTAAGTTAGCGATAGATAGCCTCGATGCTGTGATTGTGTCTCATGCTCATCTGGATCACTGTGGCTTTATTCCGTATTTGTTTAAGTATGGTTATGAGGGTCCGGTATATTGCACTGAACCTACACGCGATCTTATGACCCTTCTCCAGATTGATGCAATAGATATTGGGGAGAGGGAAAATAATCCCTTACCGTTTACAGCAAAAGACGTTAGGAAGCTGATACGATACGTAGTTCCCCTTGAATACAATGAGGTGGCGGATATAACCCCGGATATGCGGTTGACGCTCTATAATGCAGGTCATATTATCGGATCTTCTGTAGTTCATTTGCACATAGGTAATGGACTGCATAACCTGGTTTATTCCGGGGATGTGAAATTCGGTGATACCCGGCTTCTTGAGGCTGCAAATTATGATTTTCCGAGGGTGGAAACCCTCATCATGGAGAGTACTTATGGTGGCAGGTATGATGTCCAACCTAAAAGAAAGGATTCTGAAAGAGAGCTTATTCATATAATACAAGATACCGTTAAAAATAAGGGAAAGGTTCTTATTCCTGTGTTTTCTGTTGGAAGATCCCAGGAAGTTATGATGGTGCTTGAAAATTATGCGCGTCATGGTGACCTTGATGTTCCGGTGTATCTTGATGGAATGATTTGGGAGGCTACGGCAATTCATACATCCTATCCTGAATACCTAAAGAAGCATATCCGGCATAGGATTTTCAGCGGCTATAATCCTTTTGTTGTTGATACGTTCGAGAGGGTTAATTCAAAGACAAGAAGGGGTGTGATAGAAAGTGATGCATCGTGTGTTATCCTCGCAACCTCTGGTATGATGACTGGCGGTCCTTCAGTTGAATATTTTAGGCGTTTGGCAGATGATCCTAAGAATACTCTTGCGTTTGTAGGTTATCAGGCGGAGGGGTCTCTTGGCAGAAGACTTCAGAATGGGTTAAAGGAGATGCCGATTGAACGCGATGGTAAGACTGTTGCATTGAAGATTAATATGGGTGTGAAGACTATTGATGGTTTCAGTGGTCACGCTGACCGGAGGCAACTTCTCGGGTACTCCAAGAAGATTCATCCGAAGCCTAAACGGGTTTTGATTGTTCACGGGGAAGCAAAGAAGTCAATGAATCTTGCTTTGACTCTTTCTGATATGTTTAAGTTTGATGCTAGTGCACCTCAGAATCTAGACACTATACGGCTTGTGTAATCTTTTAAAAAAAGGAAATGAAGGCTTTAATATTTTTGTTCCCTGAAAAATTCAGGGATGAAGAATTTCAGATTCCTAAAAAGCAGCTTGAGGCAGCCGGAGTGGATGTTGTCGTCGCCGGTTTAGAGCGTGGCGCAGCTAAGGGTATGCTTGGGTTGACTGCTGTTCCTGATATGCTTCTTGATGAGGTTGAGATAGATGAATTTGATGCAGTGATTGTTCCGGGTGGCTCAGGTTCTGTTACATATTTATGGAATAATCCAGTTATCCTTTCCTTAGTTAAGGAGGCTTATGTGAAAGGCAAGATTGTTGCAGCTATATGTCTTTCAGGTGTGGTTTTGGCTAATGCGGGAATACTTGAAGGCAGGAATGCAACAGTGTATGCATCCCCTGAGGCTCTTGAGGTTTTCAAGAAGAAAGGTGTTTGTTATATATCTGAAGCGGTTGTCGTCGACGGCAGGATTGTTACAGCTGATGGTCCGGCTTCAGCGAAAAAATTTGCAGATGAGATTATTGGGTTGCTAGAATGTAAATGAGTTTATCTGATATATATTTGCGTCTTCTACAGTATTTTGGGCCGCAGGGTTGGTGGCCGGCTGAGACTGAGTTCGAGGTTATTGTAGGGGCTGTTCTTACGCAGGCTGCTGCATGGTCTAATGTTGAGTCTGCAATAGAGAATCTTAAGGTAGCTGATCTTTTGACTCCTGAATCGATTCTT
>JAUWTD010000046.1 GCA_030609775.1 Candidatus Altarchaeota archaeon | reverse complement strand
TTTTCTTCTTTTTTAGTATCAACATGAGATTTATGATGATGGGCGGACCGAAGACGAACGCTCCAAAATTGATAGTTGATAACTCCAAGAGAAAACGTGCCCCCTTCCATGATGGAACCGGCGCTCATGCAGGTGCTCTCCTAGGTGATGTAAAACACGATCCACTGCAGTCAGGCGGTCTTGGGACACCGGCTCACCTGCGTACTGTTCCAGGGCTTATACATAAGGCAAACAAAGGCGTTTTATTCATAGATGAGATAGCAACCCTTGGGAAATCACAGCAAGATATCCTAACTGCATTACAAGAGAAACAGCTTTCAATCACCGGAAGAAGCGAGATGAGCTCAGGTGCAATGGTCTTTACTGATCCAGTACCCTGCGACTTCATCCTGGTTGCTGCAGGAAACCTTAGTGCACTTCAGCACATGCACCCCGCATTAAGGTCAAGGATACGGGGTTATGGCTATGAAATATACATGGATGATATGATAGATGAAACAGAAGAATACAAGAAAAAACTTGTGCAGTTTGTGGCCCAGGAGGTATTAAAAGACAAAAAAATACCTCATTTCACAAAGGATGCCGTAGGAGAAATCATAAGAGAAGCAAAAAGAAAGGCAGGGATGAAGGATAAGATGACTCTGAAATTCAGGGAAATAGGCGGCCTTGTCAGAGCGGCAGGAGACATAGCAACAGAGACCAATCACAAATATACGACGGCAGAGGATGTTCTGGAGGCGAAGAAGTCGGCAAGAACCCTTGAACAACAGGTTGGTGACATATATCTTAACAAGAAAAAAGAATACAATATACTGATCACAGAAGGCGGCCGGATAGGCAGGGTCAATGGATTAGCGGTGTTGGGTGACGGCGGCACGGTGCTTCCAATAGAGGCAACGGTAGCGCCCGGAGGCAAAAAAGCAGAGATCATAGCCACCGGAAAACTAGGGGAGATTGCAAAGGAGGCGGTGAAGAATGTTTCAGCTGTTATAATGAAGTTTTATGGAGAAGATATAAAAGAGAAATATGATATATTCGTTCAGTTCCTTCAGACCTACGAGGGGGTTGAAGGAGACTCAGCCAGCGTATCTGTTGCAGTCGCTGTAATATCTGCATTCACAAACATAGAAATAGATCAATCCGTTGCAATGACTGGGTCACTGACTGTGAGAGGCGAGGTTATGCCTGTTGGAGGGGTTACTCAGAAGATAGAGGCCGCAATAAATGCCGGATTAAAGAAGGTTATTATACCTAAGTCGAATGTTGACGACATATTCTTAGAGAAAAAATATGAAGGCAAAATCGAGGTAGTGACGGCGGAGACGATAACCGACGTATTAAAAAACTCCCTTATAAATGGTGACGAAGTCATAAGCCGGATGGAAGATATTGTATAAATCTAAGTTTTTAACCATTCGCTCTAATATTTTCTATGGTCTAAGATGGAGCTAGAAGAATTACCTGGTATAGGGAAGACAACAGCAGAAAAACTCAGAGATTCAGGATACCTGACAATTGAATCAGTTGCTGCGGCGTCATTAGGTGAATTAAAGGATGTTGGTTTAGGTGAGGCATCTGCGTCAAAAATAATAGAGGCTGCCAAAGAGGCTGCTGGATGCATGGGATTTGAAACAGGCTTAGATGTTCTTAAGAAACGGGAGCTGATAGGAAAACTCACAACAAACAGTGAACAATTCAATATACTCATGGGCGGCGGCATAGAAACCCAGGCAATAACCGAACTCTATGGAAAATTCGGGTCAGGCAAAACCCAGGTAGCACATGAGCTGTCTGTGACTGTTCAACTGCCCAAGAACGAAGGCGGATTAGGTGGAAGCGCAATCTATATTGATACAGAAAACACCTTCCGTCCTGACCGGATACAGCAGATGGCTTCTGCGCTTGGATTGGATTCGGAAGAAGTATTAAAAAACATCCACGTTGCAAGGGCATATAACTCAGACCACCAGATGCTGCTAGCAGAGAAGGCATCCGAGATTGCGAGTGAATATGATGTACGGCTTGTGGTAGTAGACTCATTGACTGCTCATTTCAGGGCAGAATACACCGGTAGAGGGACGCTTGCTGAAAGACAACAGAAACTCAACCGTCTGTTACACATACTGCAAAGAAGGCTATCTGATCCCTACAACATAGCAGTAGTTGTCACAAACCAGGTGATGTCCCGCCCAGACGTAATGTTTGGGGATCCGACTGTACCAATCGGCGGACACATCGTAGGACATACTGCAACATTCAGGGTCTATCTAAGGAAAGGCAAAGGCGATAAAAGAATTGCCCGGCTCATCGATTCCCCTAACCTGCCTGAAGGCGAATGCATATTCGAGGTCACCTCTGACGGGGTGGTCGATTCGAAATGAGAAACACAGTAAGGAACATAGTAATAGAGTTTATGGATAAGAGCATAGAAAAACAGGCGGTTGAGCTTGTTGAAAGAAAAGGCATAGGGCACCCCGACTCCATATGCGACGGTATTGCTGAGTCTGTTTCCAGGGCACTGTCTAAAGAATACTATGATAGATATGGTAAGATTCTGCATCATAATACTGATCAGGTTGAGTTAGTCGGCGGCACGGCGGAGCCGAATTTCGGCGGCGGAGAGGTGACGAAACCTATATATATTCTATTAAGCGGGAGAGCAACCACGCAGGTTAATAACGAAACGATACCTGTCGGTGACATCGCAATCAATGCAGCAGAAAAATACCTGGATAAAAACATAAAAAATCTTGACGTTAATTCACACGTACAAATAGAGCAGAGACTTGGCCAAGGCTCAACTGACTTGATGAGCGTATTTGCAAGAGACGGCATACCAAAAGCCAACGACACAAGCTTCGGGGCAGGGTTTGCACCGTTTTCTACGATAGAAAAACTTGTTTTAGCGACCGAGAAACATATCCTGACGTCCGGGATCAAAGAAGCCGGCGAAGACGTGAAGGTGATGGGTCTGAGGATCGGAGACAAGATTACGTTAACTATCGCATGTGCATTAGTGTCAAAATACATACCCGACATGGACCACTACAAGTCCGTAATAGAAGAATTACATAGCAGCGTTGAAAACATGGTGCCAACCATGACAGACAAAGATGTTGACATCCATCTCAACACTGCAGATGACTATGATAAAGGTGAAATCTATCTGACAGTAACTGGGACAAGTGCAGAGCAGGGCGACGACGGTTCAGTAGGCAGAGGAAACCGGTCGAATGGGTTAATTACGCCCTATAGGCCAATGTCCCTTGAGGCCACATCAGGAAAGAATCCAGTAAACCACATAGGCAAAATCTATAACCTCCTCGCAAACAAGATAGCAGAGGATATCGCAGCAGAAGGTGCACAGCAGGTTCACGTTAAACTATTAAGCCAGATAGGCAAACCAATAGATCAACCCCTGATTGCATCAATCCACGTAATCGGAGACCCGGGTATAGAGAAAGATATTAAGCGGGCAACAAATTACTGGCTTGAGAATATCTCACAGATTACGGAGATGTGCATGAACGGGACTGTAACCACCTTCTAACTCTTGCATGTGAGCTCAATTACATATTAATTACATATTTTTTCAACCACCTGCGCCATTCCCTATATATTCTGCTGTAATCTATACTCCCCTGGTTTAGAGACTGCTGATTTATCAGCCTTACATACTCTCGCTCTGAGTTAAGTATGTGATGAACCTCCAAGAGTTCTTTTAAATCCTTTTTTCTTGCGATCTCCACAAGCGTTTTTATTATTCTCCTCCTCAAATCCAGATCATTTTTCCACTCACCCTGATACATCATCTTCCTTATTGCGATATCTCCCATAACTTCAGAGTTTTCGAGATTGAAGAACTCTTTTTTCTCTATGTTATCATAGATCATCATATCAACAAACCCTCCCTCATCTGCAGGATTTGTTTTCCAATTCTTTCTAACCTCAGTTATGGCGCTAATATATCTTTTTCGCGTCGTAAGCTCATGGTCTTCTAGGTAACCCAATGAGACTACTACGTCAACGGCTTTAAAACTTGTGGCCGGGACATTTAAGTCATTTGTAATCCTGTCCCATGTATCATGCGGGCTGCTTCCATGAATTGTTCCAAGGACTGTGCTTCCTGCAGCACCTACACGCATAGCCTCAAACAATGCCCGCGCTTCAGGTCCCCTGACCTCACCGAGGATTAAGACACCCTCCCCTAGCCTTAAGGCGGCTCTTAGATTCTCTTCAGGCGAAAGCTCATAGGATCCCTCACGGTTTCTGGATACTACTGACCGATTTCTAAGGTGCTCTATCCTCCACCCTAGTTCACGCAGATTCTTTGAGGGTATCTCGGATGTGTCCTCCATTAACACAATCCGGTTATTTTGCCTTATCTGTGTTATTAATGCGCTCAATAGACTAGTCTTCCCTGATCCTCTTGCACCTGTAACAAGTATCGAACGCTGTCCGTTCACAATCATACCCAGAAGAGCAGCGGACTTAGGAGACATCATCCCTTCGTCAACAAACTTTGCCAAGGTCCAGGGTGTCTCTTTGCGTTTCCTAAACGAGTAAGCGATACCATCAAAGGTTGCAGGCTCCCGTATCCCTGCAACACGTATACCCAAATCCTTAAGCTGCATATCCATTATTGGATTTGCTTCATCAAACGGTCGTCCACCGATTGACCGAAATTTCGAGGAAATCCTCTCGAGGTCATCCTCTCCAAGATACAGGTTTGTGTTACATAATCCAAAGATGCTATGTTCTACATAAACCGGTGTTGTCCCTGCAGGAGAGTCAACATATATATCATATATGTGTTTGTCGTTGAATAACACTTCAAGCAACCCAAAACCTGCAGTATATCTAGCAAATATATCCGATAGTTTTTCTAGTTTTCTTTTAGGTAACTGCATGGTTCCATTCTCTTTCATAAGATCTAAGCTAAGTCTTTTAAAGTATTCTCTGGCCTCACTTGGCTGGATTACTTCCATAATATGCTTTTTTATGACCTCCTCTTTTAGCTTCACTAACATACACACCTCCTTATTTGAAAGAGATAACTCAGGCGGATCTATAAAGTATAGCTTATCAACACCAGAAATGTCATAGATCCCTATACCTGAGTCAACAGTCCTATAAGAGCTAACTAACCTTGAGTTCTTGGGTAAATTATGCCTTAGCTGCGAGGTTATGAACGATGGCTGCTTTCTTTGCTTTAACATATCAAACATACTCTGCCCCTTGCAGTGGCCATCAACTAGTTTAGTTTCTCTAAGATTATCCTTTATATTACCTAAAATGCGAATATAATTTCTGCGACATTCAGGCATACACCTACTCTTCGAATATCCTCTCTCATATTGATTTAATACTGCACAAACCATTCCATGAGCTTTAAGAGGATCACAGAAGACCTCCACCCTAAGAATGTTTTTTATAAACATCCTCCGGTCTTTATGGCTCCTTGAACAATCCCTTGCCTGCTCCCACACCCTTTCTTCACACATGTCCTTTCTGATTTGGGCGATTTCAACAAGCTTCTCTGTATCCTTTTTATCATAACAAATAACATACTCTCTTCCCCTAAACTGCAATTCATCCACACCTACCTTCCCCCCAATGCCAACAATGGCATTTAACACCTGCGCCAGACACTTCTTGTTTACGATAATTCCTTGATTCTCGCACCCAAGACAGTCAAAGCAGAGTATCTCCATGCCCCCTACAGAATTCATTACGTGCCTACATTCCATCCTTAAGAGACACCTCAACCCCTCTACTATATTTTTTTATCTTAAGAGTTTGCCCGCCAATACACGAGAAATTAGATTCTATTTCAGATAAAAATGATGCGCTTTCTTTTACCTCTCCCCCATTTATCTCAATTTTTACTCTTCTTTTGATTACATCTATCCGATAGACTTGGCCAGAGAGCTGCTCTGGTGTATTGTATGAGACTTCACAGCAGGAGGATCCGACATGATCTATGACCCCTGCAATATTCTGAGCCTCACAGATTGCAGAATCCCTTACGTTAATTTCCTGAAATCCGACATGAAACGATAACAGGATCATATAAAGCATTATCACACCCAATAACACCGTTATCTTTGTTAAGCCCCACATCGAACCCTTACTTTCCCTCTTCCTTTTTTTCATCCTAAAAAAACCTACTGACAAAGATAATTCCAATAAACGCAGCCAAAGCTACCGGGATGCCTCTTGCTATCTCTAATTTATGGGTTACCTGATTATCCCCGCTCTCAAGCACAGAAACGTATCGTATCAAAACAACCATGATCAAGATCATATACACTCCAGTAATAAGCTGCAGGATCTCCGGGGTTAAGGTTGCTTCTTCAAACATTAAACCTGTGTTAAATCCCAGCTCACTGTTCTCTGTTACTGATCTTGTGTTCTCTATTATGTCCCTGAATATCCCTGAAATATACACGGCAAGAGCACAGATCATTGGATTTATCAAGAGAGCCGTAGCCTTGATCATTGACGTCGTGTATGCGAGATTATCCCTAAGTGAGCTCTCAACCTGCCTTATCTGCTTTATGTGGTTTGCAGCGACCATCAACGCCTCAGATGCGGTCAAGATACTTTTTTTCATCGTGATTGCAAAAACCCTAAAAACGCTGTTCACCATCCCAGAGTAAACTCCCTTTAATGCTCCTTTGTCTTCATCAAAGAGAGAATCTTCAAGATCCATATTAAGGTACCTTATATTTCTTATGGATCTATCAAATACTCCGGATATCCCAGATGTCTCTTTTCCTGACTCTTGGTTAGACATCATATCCGCAACCTTTACAAAGGCTTCCTCAGCAGACATCCCGGCAACCAACCGATTCCCAAGATGGAATGCAGCCTCAATTGTCTCATCCTCCATCCGCCTCATACGATCCATTATCTCTTTTTTCGGTAATGCGGTTCCTCTCATATACACCCATATCCCTGCTCCCATCCCTACAATAATAGGCAAGGTATTTAGGCTGTCTGTTATATTATGTGAAAAACCCAGGAGATAGGGCAGGCTCAGTATCGAAACCGCTGCTGAGACACTAACTGATATTTTCCATGCTGAACCTTCCACTCCACGAACCCGTATTTTTCCCGGGGACGGTAAACCCGGATAATCGTCAGGGACACATATGGAAGAAAATGCTGCAGGCCTTCTCTCTAAGATGTATTCTGAGAAGAGGAATACGCCCAATACAATAGCCATCAGGCCAATAAACAGGTTTATGGGTGTTCCGAAATCCATTCCCATAAAAGAGACCAAGGGCAGAAGAATTATTATCACTAAAGGAAACAATGCCCCGCCTGCAAACAGGATCATCGTGGGAAGCCTCAGATAGTTTATGAACTCCTTAAACATCTTTTGCATGCTTTCCAGGATCAAATCCAGCGCCCGGTCTAATGTATTCAGTCTCCGGGTCTCGGATTTCTCAATCTGTGATGTCCTTATCGCATACATCGCATCTTCAATGCCTGCCATATTCTCTCCCCACAAATATCCCAGTACTGGAAGGGCTTCTCCAACAGACCTGTAGTTGCCAGCCCACACCTCCCAGAGCACTTTTCTTAAATCCTCTGCCATCTGACCTTCCCCTTGCTCTGCTGCAAATCTTGCAGCATTTTCAAGGTTAGGGTTCTGTTTTAACGGGATTATAAGATACGCAACCATCTCCGGGGCATGTCCAAGCGACTTGATCCTCCTCTGGTTTGCCTGCCTTTTCGGATAGTTTAAAATACTGTGCGCAAGACCTGCTGCCAAGATAAAACCTGCCAAGAGAAAAGGAAAGGGATTAACTCCAACATAAAACAACACAAGAGAGACACCTAAGCTGAAAAATACTATCATTAGGGCGCATGCCCATGCACAGGCTACAACATCAGAGGGCTCTACTTCGAGTTTTGCGTATTCAATAGCCTTCCCAAGTTTGGGATCCGCCTCAAGATTTATTCCCTGCAGCATCCATGATGTGTGTTTGCTTACAAATCTACAGATTCGGCCGAAAACAGGTTCCATTATTATATTTCTCTAATCTTCTATAGAGTTATTTATATATACGTGATTCAATATTAACAAGAAATGAAAATTACCGAATTCATAAAAGACGAGAGAGGAATAGAGACAAGGGTTCTTGTATTTATCCTGGCTGCAGTGATACTTGTGCTCCTTATCTCGGTGATAACCGGCGTTATGAGCAAGGCATCAACAATGGTCGATACCGCAATAGAGAAGGCAAACAACACAATGAATGCATCCCTGTAGAATAACATGCGGGCAACATAATGAAACTGAATAAGAAAGGCATAGAATCCGCCCCCCTATATCTTCTTCTCTCGTCTATCACCCTGCTCTTAACCGCCCTTATCATGTTTCCCGCATACGCCGGATGGCAGGATTCAATGGATACTGGAAGATCCAAAGCAGAGACAAAAAAAATCCTTTCAGCTATTGAATCAGTCCACTCCCTAGGAGACATAGGCTCAACTCAACACGTTTTCATAGAACTGCCCGACGGTTACTCCCTTTTGTTCAAAAACAAAAGCATCACACTACAATCCGGAAACAAAACCCTTAAAGAATACCCCCTTAACACCGATCTAAGATACAGGGGAAACACGCCCATCACCGGCCCAGGCAAATACACCCTCTCAGTTGTCTACTGGACACGGGATGACTCAACAAACCAAGGAAAAGAATTCATCTTAGAGGTTTTCACCGAATGAAAAATAGGGGACAGATGGGCCTTATCGGAGAGGATACGGTATCACTTATAATCATAATACTGGCTTTAAGCGGGTTCCTTATGTTCACAAACACTTTATTTGGTGCCCACATATCAGAGAATACTGCACTTAACCTGCATCGACGAGCATGGACAACAGCAGACGTACTCTCTTTTAACTGGGCATACACTGATCACTTAAACATAACACACACTCGACTCATAGACACCCAAAAAATCTGCATAAACTGCCCAACAATACCTGACTACACACTGTCTGTGACAGTTAAAGACCTAAGAGAAAACAAAGAACTATGCAACTGCGGACCCTCCCTGACAGAATATAAAACAGCCAGACTACCTGTAGCCTTAAGATTCAATTACACAAAAACTCATCCCGGAACAATAGAGGTCCGAATAAAAAGATAACTTTAGATATGTGTCCCTACATTTTTTATAACTATTTAGCTCAGCTGTTTTATATGTGCATATTTAAGTTTATCTATCTTATAAGTAAGTAAATCTTACTTTTTTTGGGAGGTGATCTTTATGAGCTACAAACATATGGCAGTGGAACCATCTAAAATGTCTACAAGGGGACAAATAGTCATACCGCGGGAGATAAGGGAGAAGATGGGTTTGAAGAAGGATGTCTTATTTATGGTGGCCTCCATAGACAAGGATACAATAGTCTTTAAACGAGTTGATAAAGATAAGCTTATAGGAGAGTTTTTGGATATCCGGAAGAAATTTATTGAAAGAACCGGCGGATTAAGCTCTGATGAAATAAGTGAGGAAATAAAGCATGCGCGAAAGAGAGCTTAGAAATAGTGTTGGATACAAACACCCTGATTTCCTCCCTTATTAGCAGGGAGGGTAACCCTGCTAAAATAATAGAAAAATTGGCTGCTGGGACTATAATCAACTATATTTCTAAACCGATTCTCCAAGAGGTTGACGCTGTTATGAAAAGACCAAAGATCAAAGGAATAACATCAAGACCTGAACGAGAATTTTTCTTAAACTTCATAAAAACCATCTCTACTGAGGTAAAACCAACAAAGAAGATAGATGTGATTAATGAAGACCCGACAGATAACAGAATTATTGAGTGCGCCTTAGCTGCAAGAGCACATTACATTGTCACCGGAGACAAACATCTCCTGAAGCAGGGAAGATACGAAAAAACAGAAATAGTAACTGCTAAAGACTTTTTGGATAGGATTTAGCTTCAACCACACCCACACTAACCCTCCACAAAAAAATTCTTTAATCCCTTGAATTGATCAAATAAGAACATTAGGACTTTAGGTGAAAATTGAGTTAGGTGCAAGCCTAGAGATCGACACCTATTTATACACAGATCCACTCGGGAACAATAGAAGTCAGAATAAGATAAACTCACCCAAAACACAATTACTCTATACAGATCTTTTTGAATTAGAACATATACACCTATTTTATAAACAGATAAACAATGAAAACAGTTGTTGTATACAAGTCAATATCAGGTTTTACTAAAAAATATGCTGAATGGATTGCACAAGAATTAAGAGCCGATTTATCAGAGATAAAAAAATCAGATATTGAAATATTGCATAAATATGATAATATCATATATGGCGGAAGCTTACATGCGGCTGGAATAAGTGGAATAAATATTATAAAAAACAACCTCAAAAAATTAAGAGATAAAAACATTATCATCTTCACAACAGGAGCATCACCACCAAAAGAAAATACAATATCCGAGGTAAGGGATAATAATTTTTCAGTAGAGGAACAAAAACAAATAAAATTTTATTATTTTCGTGGAGGCTTTGATTTTAGTAAACTGAACTTTATAAATAAAATATTAATGACTTTATTTAAGTGGAAAATACAATTAAAGCGAGATAAAACATCAGATGAAAAAGGTATGTTAGCGGCATACTCCAAACCAGTGGACTTCACTAAGAAAGAAAATATAAAAGAGTTGTTGGAATATGTTCGTTTGCTAAAATGAGGAATAATTCACGGCTTCATCTAACAAGCGTGTATACGCTCCACCCCCGTTGGTCGCGTCGGGCTTCGCCACAGTTTCACCTCCGATACGCTACGATGAAAACCGCGTATACGCGAAACATTATATGAAACTCCGACTTTTTTTTTTAAATAAAAATTTAATAGATAAGGTGAAAAATAAAAATTTAAAAGATAAAATTTTAGCAGGATTGATTGCAATAATTGCTGTAGGATTGATGTCGGGATGTATTGGAGAAATCCCCACTGAGAGTGTCGGTGAACTTAAAACTTCCAAAGGCACCTTAGTTATTACCGATGTCCAACTCGGAGACCGTTTTCCTCCCAACTGTTCTCGTGGCCCCACTTGTAATGTAGCGAAAGCAGGTCATCAAACCCTCGCTGTTTTGGTTGAGGCGAAGGAGGGTGATGACCTAGGTGACATGGTCGGCGAAATATTTATGTATGTGGCGGATGGGTTCCATGATGCGTACGTAATAGGCAATGACAGCCATAAAGCAGAATTGGCCGTAGTCGCAATAGTCGATTCGGATTCCCCTTGCTGGGCACTAGTTTTTGCGCCACGAAAATCTGCACACGATTTCAAGCTGATTTGGCCGGACAACGAACCCATAGATCTGGAAAAATAAAGCTATTCATTTTTAGTAAGCCTAATGCGATCTATGAATTCATTGACCTTTTCTGAGGACCTTTAGCCTAAATCTGAGTAATACACCTCAAAAGAATGATCGCCGGTCTCTTTTATTTCCTCTGGATTACTGAAAAATATTTCGGTTTCTTGCCGGGTCATAACAGGGAACCCATACATCTTGTTTGTATATTTCAATTCGCCTTTTGTTTCAGTTCTCTCTT
>JAUWTD010000085.1 GCA_030609775.1 Candidatus Altarchaeota archaeon | reverse complement strand
GTTCGATTCTTTGACGTCTATCTCTACATCTTCTACGATTCTCAGGTTACCGTAATTGCTTAGGCGGACTTCTGTTGAGCCCCTGTAATCGCGTTTGGTATATCCACCAATCACTTCAAGGATGTCGCCGGAATTTATTCTTTCGGATACTTCTGTTTTCTCGTTCCATAATGAGAGCCTGATGGTTCCTGTTTCATCTCCAAGTATTATGTTCAATAC
This sequence comes from Candidatus Altarchaeota archaeon, assembly GCA_030609775.1. Lineage (GTDB taxonomy): Archaea > Altiarchaeota > Altiarchaeia > IMC4 > QMZM01 > JAUWTD01. Next base: position 1,665 of record JAUWTD010000085.1, on the reverse strand, counting down.
TTTTCCTTTGCCGTCAGAGGTATCAAACTCTTTGACGGGTGAAATGTCTACTATTTTTCCAAGGAAGTTGACTTTTTGCATACTGGGGACTATGCTGTTAATCTTCAGGTCTTTGTTGACGGGTTTTGCGAGGTTGACGCCTAATTCTTTGCCGACAATGTATGTTGCACCCATTCTTGAAACCATACCGGATAACTCTATCTCTTTTTCGTTGACTCTTAGGAGTACGTCATCTACAGGGGTTTTTGTTTTGTCTGATATGGTTTTTATCAGTTCTTCCTCAGTGAGCATAAAAGTATTTTCTCCTCGCAGTATTTAAATATGTTGTGTGTACCTTGCCGATAGAATCTTTTTTTGCAGGTTGCCCTATTGCTGTCTGCCTCTCAGCGCAGGAAAACATGCAGTCAAAGACATGACCTTTTAGACTACATGTCTTTGCCACATGCCTAAAATTGCTACGCAATTTTAGCATCCAGCGAATCTTTGAGATTCGCCCGGATAGATTAACGTCTCTTTGTTTTTGTAGATATTTGTCCATTTAGTAACGACTTTAACTATATTAAGTTTGATTAACTGTTTTTGTAGTGGTGTGGAGAAATGAATAAAATTCTTTTTTGGCTTTTCTGGATAGTTGCCGTTATGGTTGTTTGCGGGTGTATCGCAGAACAGAATGATGCTGTGATGGCGGATAAGGTTAGTAGGGTTTCTTTGAATATTTCTACAGATAAGGCGGTTTACCATTCTATGGAGCTTGTGAATATCAATGCAGCCATACATTCGAATACGGATGTTTCTGATGCGACTGTTACGGTAAAGGGTATCAATGGCAGATTAAATAAGGAGAGGATTTTAAATTTAAGTGAGGGAGCAAATGAATTGTCTTTTACTTATAAACTGCCGAAATGTAATGTCTGCGGGGGAATCAGTGCAGGAATATATAATTTAAGTTGTGAAGTGATGTATGAGAATGTGACTGTCAGGGATTCTGTTAGTGTGAGTATCCAACAGTAAGATGGGTATTTTTGAAATGTTGTGAGATATTGTTGAGAAAGGAAAGCTAAACTATTTTGTGAGTTTTTTGGCTGCCAGTTTTATGTCGTCGCTTACGATTGTTTTCCTGCCGGCGTGGTTTGCAAAGGTTATTGCTTCTTTTGATATCCCGGATGCTATGCTTTCAAGGGCAAGGGCAAATTGTCTTGCGCCGGATTTTGATACACGTTTTGCACCCGCATCTCTTAATATGCGATCCATGGGTGAGTCAGGTATTTCACTTTTGTTTTCTGTTTCGGGCATTGTTATCGACCTATAGTTTATTTGTTGGGATTAAAAGTATATATATGTACATAAGCATGCCGGCTGTCTTGCCGTGAGATATAGAGAATATTCGAATCATGAAATTATATATAGGATAAACACCCTAATTACGTGTTATGGGACGACATAAAGGACCGGATCCTGTGAAGGTTAAGAAGATCAGAAAAGCACTTAGCGGAGCCAAAGAGGGGTTGTGGGCAATGGAGGTTTCCAGAAAGACAAAGATATCTAAGTCTACTGTGCAGCGCTATCTTACGACTTATATGAAAGATGAAGTTGTTGAGTTCAGGTCTTTTTCTGAGCTTGTGAAGGTCTATAAATTACGGTGAATATATGCAGAAACTAACGGAG
>JAUWTD010000066.1 GCA_030609775.1 Candidatus Altarchaeota archaeon | reverse complement strand
TGGCAACATACGCCCTCGTGGTCTTTTTCGGGGTCTTCATCCATGACATACGATACCATCAGAGACACAAAAACCTGAATTTATCTGAGGCATTGAAGCATGCAATAAGTGACTGGCTTTGAATTAAATCAGTTTTACTAACGTTATTTAACCCAATAACAGCTTAGTTAAGACATCCGGGTCAATGCTCTTGCATTCAAACTCGCAGAGGGGGTCGCCGTTTGCAGTGCATTGGGTTTCGGTTACAATCCACTCCTTTTTTGTTGCCTCAGTTATTCCTCCTTCAACAATTCCTGCAAGGAAGATGCATAGTTTCATGCCAATATTTTCAACGCCGGATGAATAGACTGACTCCCGCAGCTTTACAGTGATTGCCTCAGGTCTTAGCTCATATTCTAGTATCCCTGTTCTGAGATCTAAAAATATGTCTTTGAGACATTCCAACGCATCAAACAGAGTGCGTATCTTAGCCTCTTTGATCATTTTTACGCCAACTACTTTCCCCACCCACTTAGAGGCTACCGCCTGCCCCTTAGATGTTGATAGTAGCAGATAATTCACTGACTGGGATATGGAGATGGGTGTAAGCCCTCCGATCTCTTCTGTGGTTTTGTTTCTCCTCTCGATTATGTGTTTGATTAATGCATCCCCCATTTTTTCGTATTCTTCCTTGGGTAGAGGGGTTACTTTAGGAGATATCTCTCCTTCATGCAAATACAATTCCAGTTCACAAAAGGGATCCCCTACACCAACACACTTAGTTTCCATACTATCCCATGTGCCCCCGAATAGGATCTCCATCTGGCCGCAAAGAATACCCATCTCAAAGAAATTGTAGGGTTTATGCGAGCATTCACAGTGGTATCTGTCGGCAATGGTTTTAACTATTTTACAGCTGTTCTCCCTGAGTGTGTATTTTAACTTTTTTTCCTTTTTGTTTACCTCTACTAACTCTAGGATACTGCCTCCGTTAGTTTCCCAGCCTTTACTGAATGCTGACTGTATCTGCTTATTTTGAAAGACATTAAAGAGTAACCCTGTTTTTGCTATAGTATCTGTGAGGTCTTTTATCTTCAATACCTTCAAACATCCGGCAGCAGAACAGTATCCCACTATCTTGCCAAGCCGATAAAATTTATATACAGACATCTGGGAGAGATAGAGGAATGCATTGATAAATAAAAGAGCAAAGATTACGTGCTCATAATCCCCTAGTTCCGGGCGGATAGGTTTAGTTTTTTTGTATGGCGTAATCCCAATAGTTCTCATGGAGTGGAAGTTATTGTATAAGAATTTCTCTTTTTTCTTCCTCTCCAACAGATACCCCGACCTATTCACCTTGACTTCCTTTGGCTGAGATTCATCCATTTTTTTTTTTATTTTTATCTTTCTATAAAAACATGCTCCGAATACAATAATAGGGTATCCGGAGAAGCAACCATTTCCTGAATTCCTTGTAGTCTATTCTCCCTGCCATAACCTCAAAGGATTTACCTGCCAGAGATTTTTCGTATGTAAGCATCTTCAAAAATATCTGAGGATACCTGTGTGTCAGAGAAAACATCCTCCGAGCATCCCTTAGGTATCCTTTGAAGGCATTATGGCATAGGGTGTCATATCTTTTTAATCCGTTTTTTGAGAAGTCGTCTCTCTCATATGCAGTTAATATGGCATCAGAGGCTATTTTTCCCGAATTTATTGCATGCGACACACCCTCACCTAAGAAAGGATCAACAAACCCTGCCGCATCCCCTACCAAAAGAATCCGGTCCGAGTAGGTTGCCCTATCTTTACTCCAGCAGGGGATTAAATACGGGCGAGGCTGAGAGTTGGTGTCAAGGTTTAGTTTTTTTAGGAAATTTGTGAATACTTCCCGAGGTTTTTTGGATTCGGTTAATGCCCACCCGAGTCCCACCGAGAGATGGTCTTTTTTAGGGAACACCCAACCATAGCCGCTGGATACGAATCCATAATATATCTGCATTACCTCAGGGTCAGTTATATTATCCTCAGTTAGAGGTATCTTTGTCTCCAAGGTAAGTGCAAGCTCACTGGGCTTGAATCCGCCTCCAAGATAGGAGGATACTGTGCTATTGACGCCGTCTGCCCCAACTACTATGGATGCTTTGTAGTTGCCGTGGTCTGTTTTAATAGATATGCCCTCTTTTGTTGCATTCAGCGACCTCATTTGTTCAGAATCCCTTAATTCGGCGCCTGCATCAATGGCTTTTTCTGTTAGATACATGTCTAATTTATCCCGGGATGAAATGATTCCCAGCATGTAGGGTTTTTTAACCTCAAGATTATGTTCCCCGTAATGGAATCGTGCACCATAACATTCTCTTTCTATTAATTCTTTTTTGATTGAGAAATCCAGAAGAGAGAGGGCTTTTGCTGAGACTGCGCCGCCGCAGGGCTTATACCGGGGCAGTTTTTCTTTTTCGATGAGCAAGGTTTTTAAGCCGTTTAAGGCACAACGCCGGGCAGCTGTAGACCCTCCGGGCCCTGCTCCGACAACTATTACATCATAATGCATCAGATTCACCCATTCACCTAGCTCAATGGAATTATTGGCTTAATAGATTAATAAACTTCACAACAAATTCATGGGCGCCATATTATTGCCAACCAGGACAGGGAGAGGTCTTCTTTTTTTTGTTATTTCATCTGGGATTTATTCAATATTCCATCTGGCACTAATTTTTCTTTGAAAGCATGGGAGGGAATAGTATTTCTGTCGACTTTGTAATAAACCCGAAACCTATTTTTTTAATATAATTCAACTCTCTAAAAAATATCACCCATATTTTTTTGTGTTCCGTGTTAATTGAGGCATCTTTTATCCTCGGCCAATAAGGATAAAGTAATCAAATAAAAATGATGTAACCTCGCACACAAAAGATATAGATTTTTTTCCTTGGCTTAAAAGATACAAAAGATACAAAAGATGTTAACTGTTGAAGTAAAATAATTTGTTGTTTTAGGGTTTTGGAGTCTAATGGATTAACTTAGGTGATTGTATGGATTTTAGAGGTATTTTGGTTATCTTGTTATTAATTTTTGTTGTGGGTTGTGTTTCGGATCCAGTATGTGATGAACCCTATATCCTGGTTGGAGGGGTGTGTTGTTTAGATGGGGACGACAATAAAATATGTGACAGGGATGAGATCATATCCTCCACCACAAGCACACCAAGCACATCAGGCACACATAAAAACGCAAATGCGGCCTCTACGTCAACCACCTCCACATCAACCACCTCCACATCAACCACAATAATTGAGCAGGGGAAACCCGGGAAAGAAACCGCAGTTATGCTCTTAATGGACATATCGGAGAGTATGAAGTATGGTTTAGGTGAGGAAACCCAGGCCGATCTTGAAAAAGCCCTTGTGATTGATATCCTTGATCAGCTGGATCCAGCAGACTACGTTGGATTGATTGTATTCAATTCTATGGCATATGTTATATCACCTCCTGTGAGGTTGGGTGATGTTGAAGCAGAGTTTGAAAGCACGGTACAGCATCTTAGATTGGGAGGGGGGTCAGATATGGTGGCTGCTTTAGGTAAGGCAGAAGAGGGTTTAAGTAATTTTTCCGGAAGAAGGTATGTTGTAGTGGTCTCGGATGGGGTTATACTCCCTAGGAGGAAAGAGGTCACATGTGATGTAATTGAGTCAATGAGTGAAAACGGTATCATAATCCATGTCGTGGGGGTTGGTTTTAACACAGATGAGGAGGTTATGGGTGCTTTAGCAGATGCAGGGGAGGGGCGTTACTTTAAGGTCGATGAATACATGGCGTTGGTCAAGGAGATTTATCAAAAATAGATGGGAAAAAAAATTATCAAAAGATTCCCCAAAAAAAAACACAGTGACCGATGTTGTGCCGGAATTTAGGGCTTTTTTTTCCTTAACCAGGAGATAGGTAAAACCCATTGCTATCAGAAGCAGTAAAATAATTGATATAATAATTGATATTAGTTTCATCGGTAAATCTGAAACAGGTGTCTTAGGGAGTGTTGTGGTAGTGGAGAGAATAGGGGAAGGAACACTAGAAAGGGCAGTAGAAGGGACAGTAGAAGGGACAGTAGAGGGATCCAGGGGAACATGCTTTTCTTTGTTTCTTATTTTCTGAAATCCAGTATAATACTAGTTTTTTTAGAATGGAGTTTAACCAAATCAGTATCATAGATAAGCCTTGGGGGCGGGAGATACTTCTTGCAGTTGAGGAAGAGTATGTGGGCAAGATACTTGAAGTGAAAGCCGGGAAGAGACTTAGTCTACAATATCATAAAGAAAAGAAGGAGACAATGTATCTGTTGGAGGGTAGAATGAAGTTGACCTTGGATGATGAAACCATGGTCGTGGAGGCAGGCAAGTCTATCACCATCAACCCCGGGACAATACATCGCGTTGAGGCATTAGAGGACGTCAAGATTATCGAAGTCAGCACCATTCAACTAGATGACATCGTCCGATTAGAGGACGACTACAAGAGAGTGAAATCATCCGCTCCCTGAGAAATGTTTCGCGGTCTCCTGGTAGTCCCTCGGTAAGTTCAAAGCAGGGTTCGTAGTTGAGGGGTTCTTTTTGCCTTGGATAGGTCTGCCAGGGAATGTAGGACATCCCCTGTTCTAGGTTAGGTTTGTCTTGATTTTTTTTTTGTTTTCCAGTAAGGAAAACAGGGGGGGCAGTTGAAGTATTTAACGCCTGTTGACGTATCTTTTAAAGGAGTGTGAGGTGTCTTAAAGGGAAATAGTTCAGTTAAAAAATAGGGAATAGTTATAATTTCCATATCTTCCAGATTTTTTAGGGTAATGTAAGGGCATACAGGTTAGAGTAATATTGCTTCCATGATATAAAAAAAAAGGGGGGGAATAGATTTGATTATGGAATTAAAATATTGACCTTTCTGTTGTCCACCTCCATAGAGGGTCTAAACTTTATTAAGGTATTACTGAGTGTTTTGCTTACACATAACACATAGGTTGCACCAGCACATATATGCAAAGTGCAGCCGCTAATTTTCAAAGAAGCCCATTATTTTATTATTACAAAAATAAATGAGCATATATGAACTTCAAGATTGTTTTAGAGGAAGATGAGGAGGGGGGATATGTCGTCACAATGCCGTCGCTGTCTGGATGTGTATCCCAGGGAGAAACTGAAAAAGAAGCATTAGAGAATATAAAGGAAGCAATTGAGTTGCACGTAGAATCCTTAGCAGAAGATGGTCTTCCCCTAATTAAAAGTCTTGATAAGAAAGTTAAGGAATCAGTTATTGCGGTTCCTCTGTAGTTTAGGTGAAATGTCAAATTGCGGGGTTGTTTCTGGAAAGCAAATAGTTAAAGCATTACTGAAAAAAGGATATTATGTTTGAAGTCGGAAAGGAAGCCATATCCATTTAAGGCATCCGGTTAGACCACCATTAACGGTGCCTGATCATAAGGTGATTAAAAAAGGAACACTTAAAACCATATTAAAAGTTGCGGATATAAATGTCACCGAATTCAAGAGATTGTTGTAAGGGGGATTTGAGAACAAATCCTTCAAATAAAGTATTGAGGGCTAAAGACTGGATTAGATTGAGTTGTCCCAGTTACGTATCCTCCCACCAAATTCTATTTTGAGAGGATCCATGTGTCGTTTGCATCCATCCGTATCCAGTAACCAAAGCCAGGTACTATGTTTTTCAGGTCGCTGAACAGGGGCAGGGTGGGGTCATAGGATTTCCAGGGGTCGGCGATATCGGAGGCATTATACATCATAACCTTGACGTAGCTTCCATTTATTGAACTGAGAGCATCAGCCACGGGTTGGGTGGCTGCAGGGTAGCCTGCAAGATTCCAGCCACCTATAAGCGGGATAGATATTGAATCAGGTATGCTGCCCGTCACAGTTAAGGTATCGTTTGCAGTCATCCTTATCCAGAAACCAGTTTTTTCATCTAGGCTATCTAGGTCGCTGAACATCGGCAGGGTCGGATCATAAGACTTCCAGGGGTCAGTTGTATCAGAGGCGTTGTAGGCCATCACCTTAACGTAGTTATCTTTTATGGATGATAAAACCGCAGGGATGCTGGTGTTCTCTGGTACAAGATAAGTGCTTAATCAGTTCCAGCCGGGTTCTAAGAGAATATTAAACTCAGATAGTTGAACAGTCAGATACTATATTATTTAATCCATCAAATTTTATGCAGGTATCCTCGTATCCAATTATATCTGCTGTGAGTTGGATTATGTCTCCTACGCTTGCGTTTTGTATTTCTGTGTTGCAGCTTATGCAGTCGTTACAACTTACGAATGCAGTTATTGAATCTCTTTAACTCGCTTGACCAGCTTACTCAGCTGCTTGCCACACATAGAAATTTAGGAATTTCTTTTCTTAACCAAAAGATAGGTAAACGCAGGCGCTATCAGAAGCAACATAAACGATGCCAAGTTCATTGGGAACTCTGAAGCAGGCAGTTCAGGGAGTGTGGGAGTAGTCGTTGGAGTAGTCGTTGGAGTAGTCGTTGGAGTAGTCGTTGGAGTAGTCGTTGGAGTAGTCGTTGGAGTAGTCGTTGGAGTAGTCGTTGGAGTAGTCGTTGGAGTAGTCGTTG
>JAUWTD010000083.1 GCA_030609775.1 Candidatus Altarchaeota archaeon | reverse complement strand
TATTATTCGCATTCTTTGGAGACTGGCTTGGAGGATTCATATAGATTAATATAACCTCTACAGTTTATCAAGTTTATCCAGGTTTTCTTTGATAGTCCGCCAGTTATCCATCCGCTCTTTCTCATCTAACTCATCCGTTAAAGGCGTATCCTTCAGCTTATCTGCAAGTTTAACTTCCGTTGGCTTCTTCTTTTTCTGGGACTTATGTAGTTTATGTCGCATATGATGTCGTATAGAAAGCATGCTAACTGCAAGTAGCATAACCAGGAGAATAGAAACAAGAGCATTGTCAGATAGCAGAGAAACGATATCATTTAACTGAAAAGACGTATCAGATTCAGTGAATTGTGTCGTTGAAGTAATTAGTATAGGAACAGTTGTGGTCGTATCTCTCTTTGCTATTATCTCATCGATTGTTTCCATTAGGGTATCACACATCACGATGCTCTTTGAGTCGTTGAGTTCTTCATAGATTTCTCTTGCAGCGATAATGTATTCCTTTGAGGATTCATAATCCTGCATACTGTAGTAGGTTAATGCCTTTGCATATTTAGACTTTGCATCAACCTGCCGGTTACCTGCAAGCTTCAAAGAGATGTCGTGGAGCATTGACTCACAATCTGAAACACCTGCAGGGTAACTAGCTTCAGTATATAATTGTAGTGCGCTCTCAAGATAGTCTTTCGCTTCAAGATACCTATTTTTGTCATATGATTCCCTGCCAAGGGTAAGATATTTGTCTGCACTCTGTCTCTTAATGAATGTCCCTACAAGCTCATAGTTGTAGAGCATTTTATTTGATACAATCAAGAAGTTATCTAAACAGTCATCATCAAGGTCTATGGAAAACAGTTTATTGATCTTTATTAGGTTAAGTTCATCGTATTTGAACATATAGCTCCACTCAAGCTGGCCTCTATTATTAACAACATAGAGCATACCCTCAGAGATAAACAATATCTCATCGATTCCAGCTGTATCGCGTTTTGCATATATTGCAGTTATGTCCGAATCTGATGCAAGAGGATATAGCCACAACACATTACCTTGTCTACTGATAGCTTTGATGCAATAGGTGCCAGAGGATGAATTTATAAAACTAAATAATATACCCTCACCCATATTATTACCTGCATCAAAGGAGTATACGTATTTGATCTCACCAGGTATTGTGTAATTGGTTTTCACACTTCCAGTGTAATTGAGGACATATACATTGTCTTCTGAGCCAAGTATTAGTTCTTGGTCACTAAAATATGTGTCAAGCACATCTGCATTTAGGAAGACTGCGTCTATTTCAGAGGCATCGGTTTTTGATAATAATCCCTGGGTCTTATCGTAGATAACAATGCTTGTATTAGCTGAGGGCACCTCCGATAGATTCCAGCCTTTATCTGTTATATTATCCCAGCCACACTCCTCCCAGGTCTTATTCTCATAGCATCTCTCTGATTCGTTATCCCAAAAACATATATCGCACGTGCATTCACTCTCTGAGTTGGGTAAGCTGTCAACATCCCATTCTATCCAACAAAACCTGTGTTTATAGATAATATCTGTGTATTTCTTAAAATATTTTTTCAAGTATCCACCTGAAACAATCACCGTCTCATTCTCTCCGTCGCCGTTGATGTCTGTTAGGTGTATGGATCTAACCCATTGGTCGACGTCTGTCCACTGCAAGACTTCTCCATCATCAATAACATACAAGCCTCCCTTGCTTCTGAGCACCATATAAAGTAGATCCTCTTCCTCAGGTATTCCATCAGGGGGAGGATACATTTTATTCAGATTTATCTCATCCTTCTGGGTCCATCCAGTACCAAGAAGAATTTCATCCTTGCCGTCGTCGTCCACGTCACCTATAAATGCAGCATAGATTTTTCCCTGGGCCTGTATCGTATAATTTGCCACGACAGTTCCATCACTGTCAAGAACGTAGACTATGTTGTTAGCTGCAACAACTACGGCAGACTCACCATTTATCTTCCCTGCAGTCAATGCAGTTATAGTATCCCCTGCACGGTATCTCCAATTGAATTGGATGTCGTCATCGTCGGGAGAAACCTGGGCTATAGATAAACCTGGCAATATGATTACGATAATGAAAATAGAGAATACAAAAGTGAGATTATTTCTGTGCATTTTTAAGTTGACACACAAAGTTGATACATAAGCGCCCTAATAAAAATATATACATTCTCATATTTAATCTGAATAGTAATCATCAATCCAAGAACAAAGTGGGCTTATTTAAGAAAGCAGCATATAATAAAATAATAGTGGATAACAATCATGAAGGCTAAAATGATAGGAAGACGGGATATGTTAAATATTTTGGATGGCTATGATACAGGGGATATAACCATTGGTGTTTTGGGTTCGCATTCGGCTCTGGATATATGTAGTGGAGCAAAAAGTAAGGGTTTTAGAACCCTTGTCATATGTCAAAGGGGGCGGGAAAAAACATATTCCCAGTACTATAAATCCATAGGTGATGTTGGTGTCGTTGACGAAACAATTGTACTTGATAGGTTTTCTGATATTGCAAAACCCGGAATAGTAAAGAAGCTTCAAGATAAGAACACAATATTTGTACCTCACCGTTCTTTTGAGGTTTATGTAGGCTTTGATAGAATAGAAAACGAGTTTAGTGTACCCCTCTTTGGCACAAGATCCCTTCTGCGCGCAGAGGAAAGAGATGCTCCAAGGAACCAGTATTATCTGATGGAAAAGGCGGATATTCCATTCCCTAAAACATATAAAAGCCCTGATGAGATTGATCAATTGGTTTTAGTGAAGGTTTCTGAAGCAGAGCGCAGCTATGAGAGGGCATTCTTTTTTGCATCATCCCCTGAAGAATATTATAAGAGATCAAGGCAGCTTTTAAGCGGGGGTAAGATCACCAAAGATTCCTTGGATAATGCAGTAATTGAGGAATATATCGTCGGTGCGGCTGTGAACTTTAACTATTTTTATTCTCCTCTGGAGGATAGGCTTGAGCTTCTTGGTACAGATACTAGGAGGCAGACTAACCTTGAGGGGATTCTTAATCTGCCTGCGCCCCAGCAGCTTGAAGTCTTGAAATATATCGACGTTAAGACAATAGAAGCAGGCCATATTGCCTGCACTGTAAAAGAGTCGCTCCTTGAGCAGATATTTGAACTTGGAGAAAAGCTTGTGAAAACATCAAAAAAAGAGTATCCTCCAGGGATAATAGGTCCCTTCGCATTGCAGGCTGCCTTTAAGCCAGGTCCGCCAAAGGAAACCGCAGTTGTCTTTGATATAAGCCTTAGGGTGCAGGGGTCTCCGGGAACAAGGTTTACGCCGTACTCAGGGTATCTTCACAAAGAGAATCTCAGTGTAGGGGAGAGAATAGGTTTGGAAATAAAAAAAGCAGTCAAAGAAGATAGATTAGGTGATATCATAACATAACATCATAACATAGAGAGGGAATGTATGACAACAAAGGAAGAGATAGATGAGATCTTAAGGGGATATAAAGACATTAAAATTGCAACCATTTGTTCTCATACTGCATTGCAGATATTCTATGGTGCAAAACAAGAAGGCTTTAAAACAGTTGGCATATGTAAGCCGGAACTAAGGGGAGTGTATGAAGCGTTTCCTTTAGCTCGGCCGGATATTTTCATTGAGGTTGATGACTACAAAGAGGTTCTTAGTGAATCAGTTCAGGAAAAACTCAGAGACGAGAATGCTGTTTTAGTGCCTCATGGCTCGTTTGTAGAGTATGTAGGTGCAAAAAACATACTTGAGAATCTTTATGTTCCCCTCTTTGGTAATAGGGAGGTTCTTGAGTGGGAGTCAGACCGAAGCAAGGAGAGGAAGTGGGTTAAATCAGCAGGCATCAGGATGCCCGTAGTCTTCAGTAAGCCCTCTGATATCGACAGGCTGGCCATAGTCAAGTTTCCGGGTGCAGGGGGTGGCAGAGATTATTTTCTTGCAAAAAATGAAGAGGAATTTTATCAGGGCATAGAAAAAAACAATCTCAAGGAGAGAAAATACATGATCCAGGAATATGTTGTGGGTACACGATTTTATCCGCATTATTTTTATTCTCCTCTCAGCGGGGATACAGAGTTTTTAAGCGTTGACGTGAGATATGAGTCTAATATAGATGGCATGGTTCGTGTCCCTCAGGTCAGGGATCAGATTAATCCTACCTTTGTTGTCACAGGAAACACCCCGGTTGTTTTAAGGGAATCCCTCTTACCTAGAATCCTTGAAATGGGGTCATCCGTAGTTGAATCATCTAGTGAACTGTTTTTCCCCGGGATAAGCGGACCATTCTGTATTGAAACAATTTGTGCAGATAACCTTGAATTCATTGCATTCGAAATCTCTGCGAGAATAGTTGCGGGAACAAACCTGTATATGCAGGGTTC
>JAUWTD010000080.1 GCA_030609775.1 Candidatus Altarchaeota archaeon | reverse complement strand
CTTAAGAATTCAGTAGGTGTTGTATTCACCCGGTTATACTATCGGACTAGTCCGTATTTGGCTCGGTTTATAAGGGGGTCTGAGACCTTGAAAAAGGTGAGTGGTTTCTTTCTTGATCGGCTTGCTGTAGTCATCCAGAGGATGCTTTAGGGTTTGAATTTAATCCAGAATCTCCCGAGAAGGTAGCCTAATAATATCTGTCCTATAAGTGATGCTGTATAATCTACTGTTCTGTATATTGTATTTTGTGTGATTTCTTCAGTGGAGAATGTTGATTGGATTATACTGCTTAACGATATTCCTATAATCCACCAGCACATACTCAGTATTAATCCTTTTGTGATGGGTGTTTTTCCCGGTATTATGTTATATAATCCACCTAAAACCAATCCCAGGATTATTCCTGAAGATATTCCTGTGATCGTGGATCCCATTATCATCCCATAGGTTACAATAAATAAGATTGTGTCTTTTGTATCTATGGGAATTAGTTGCCCTGTTCTCTTTTCTTCTTGGTTAATCGAATACTCGATAATTTCTTTGATGTGGTCATTAAATACGGTTAGATTGAGTCCGGTTAGTATTAAACCTATCAGGAGACCTGAAATCAGTCCTGCGATGATGCCTGCTTTCAGCCCTCTTCTGAATTCTGCCATAATTACATTCTCCTCATTTTTGTTTTAGTCTTTTGATGAGAACCTGTAGCTTAATGTTTTATATATTAGTTTTGCTGCAAGAAAATCCGGTGCATAGTTTTCTGAAGGGCATAATTCCATGACATCGAAGCCTATAATGTTTTTTTTCTCTGAGACCTTCTTCAATAGGTTGTTTATGGTATACCAGTCGAGGCCGCCTGGTTCAGGCGTTCCCGTGGAAGGCATAATCGAGGGATCGAAGACATCCAGATCTATTGTGACATAAACATTTTCGGATAGTTTATTAACTGCTTCCCTAATCCAGTCTCTTGAATCGCGTATATCCTGTGCATAAAAGATTTTTTTTGTGTTTATTTTCTCAGATTCTGTTGAATCCATGCTCCTAATTCCGACTGAAACAATGTTTTCTATGAATTCATGTATCCTCGCCATTGAGCATGCATGATTGTATGGGTCACCTAGGTAACTGTCTCTCATATCTGTGTGTGCGTCAAGCTGTAGGACGCTCACGTCATCATAGAATTCGTTGTGGGCTTTCACTGAACCGATTGATATAGAATGTTCTCCTCCAAGTACGACAATGAATTTGCCGTCATTCAGCAGGGCTCTAACTCTCTTATAGGTTTTATTGATTAAATCAGCAGAGGTTTTAGATAGGATAGGTTCTGTTGTGTGGATTCCTCTCAGGTAGGTCTCTGAATCGGTTTCTATATCATATAACTCCATGTGCTCTGAAGCCTTTATGATTGCTTCAGGTCCTCTGGCGGCTCCTTTAATCCATGTGCTTGTTTTGTCGAAGGGAACTGGCAGAATTACTATCTCTGCGGTTTCGTATGCTGAGAAATCTCCTGTAAGGCCGCCGAAGCTATGTTTTCTCTTATCCATTATTTTATTATAAAAACAGCTGCTGCAAGTGCAGTGGTCCATAATCCCTTTTTGTTGCATTCAATTGATTGAGCGATACTGGTTGTATTAAATCCCTCAAGCATCTGTTTTGGATTAGTTTGATTCTCTGAGGTTGTTGAAAGCATCGTCGCCGCCAGATATTCGGCGTATTCTCTAGATGTTTCTTCTTCTTCATCAAATGCAGTGTACTCTGAGAGGTAGCCGTGTATGTTTCCCTTCTTTGGGGTAGCTGAGCCTATGGCTGCTGAGATGAGTTTATGTGGTTTGTTTGTCTGTTTTTTTGCCATAACGCAGAATAGGATCTGTCCTGGATTCAGGTACTTGATTCCTTCATTAGGTTCCACCCTCTTGCAGTGGGGTGGCAGAATACTTGATACATTAACTATATTATATTTTTCTATTCTTGCATCCCTTAAGGCAAGTTCAAAGGATGCTAGTTTATCTTTATGGATTCCGTATCCCTTAACAAAGAATACCTTATCTGGTATCATAGTCTATTATTCTCAGGCAGGCATTAAAATTCCTTATTATGCAGTAATCTACTATTATTACTATTATTACTTTGGGTGTGAAAAATGTTGGATGTTGTGGGTTTATGCAGTTCATTAGATAAGGCATTGGATCTGAAGGTTGAGTGTCATGAATTATTTATGCAGTGTGCTGAACATATCCAAGACTTGCATGGTCAGGAATTCTTTAGATATCTTGCAGGAGAAGAGTTGATACAACATGACAAGATAGCTGAGATCTATAAGAGAGAATTTAACCAAGACTACTCTATATACTCTGAGCGGGTTAAGCGGATGAAAGAAAAAGGCACGCTACTCCGGGATCACTCTATTGGAGGCAGTCTTGATGATAGATCCAATATTATATGTGCTTTAAATCTCGCCGTAAACATCAAGAAGGATACATGTAAACTGTATGAGGGTCTTGTGGGTGGATCAGATAATTCTGTAATCAAAGGGTTCTTCAAGGAGCTTGCAGAGGATGAGGTGAAACATCGTATTCTCCTTGAGGCTGAGATCGAGTCTGTAACTGAGGCAGGATGTTTTAAGGATTTTAAAGTTATAGTATCTCATAGGGTGATAAAATGAAGGTTATTATAGTCTACAAATCCATCCATCAGGGTAACACACGCAAAATCGCAACTGTGATGGCGAAAACCATTAACGCAGACCTTATGCAACCTCATGAGGTCGATACCTGTGATCTCTCAGAGTATGATCTTATAGGGTTTGGATCTGGAATATATGGTTGGAGGCATCATATTGATATTCTTCAGCTTGCAGGTAGACTTCCTGCGATGAATATGGATGCTTTTATCTTCTCAACCCGTGGAATGGGTTCGGTGTCTTTGTGTCATAAGGCTCTTAAAGATAAGCTTTTGAGAAAAAATTTTTCTATAATCGGGGAGTTCTCCTGCAAATGCCATAATACCGTTGGTCCCCTTAAGGTCATTGGAGGGATAAACAAAGGCAGACCTAATGAACATGATATGGAGCGGGTTGAAGAGTTCATAAAAAATCTTGTGATTTAATCTAATTCAGCTAATGCTTCGCTGATATCGTAGCCTTCGTGCACTATTTTATAAATGGCCTTTGTCATCTTCGTTGGATTATCTGCCTGGAATATATTTCTTCCTATTGCCACTCCGCAGCCTCCTCCCTCTATTGAGTCGTGTATCATCTCCAGAAGCTGCTTTGTTGTGTTCATTCGTGGGCCGCCTGCAATCACTACAGGAATCGGGCAACCTCTTGTCACCTCCTTAAATGAGTCTATGTCTCCGGTATAATTTGTTTTGACTATGTCTGCTCCAATCTCTGCTGCTGCTCTGGCTGCTATTTTCACGTATTCTGCTGAGTGCTCTGAGTCAATTTTCTCTCCTCTTGGATACATCATTGCAAGAAGTGGCATGCCCCATTCTCTGCATTTGCTTGCTGTTATGCCAAGCTTTTGTAGCATCTCATGATCTGTGTCCGCTCCTATGTTTATATGTACTGAGACCGCGTCCGCACCCATCTTCACTGCATCCTCTACTGGCGTTATCAGTATCTTATTGTTTGGATTCGGGCTTATTGATGTGCTTCCTGATAAATGTATTATTAAACCTATATCCGTTCCGTATCTTCTGTGGGCGAACAACGGCAGACCTATGTGACCTAGAACTGCGTTTGCCCCACCTTGGGCTATATGATCTACTATGTCCTTCATATCTACTAAGCCCGATATCGGACCTACGCTCATTCCGTGGTCCATAGGAACGATAACTGTTTTTTTTGTTTTCCTATCTATGATCCGTTCTAGTCGAACGGTCTTTCCTGTATAACTCATTTTGTGTGGTGTGAATCTTTTGTTACCATAAACTCTATGTTTATATGTTCTGTGCAGTCAAGTTCTTCACCGTATAATGCCCTGATCCTGTATCTTCCAAAGCTTACCTGTTTTGGTGTTGTATTCTGGTAGGCTGTATCCTGTAGGGGTTCTGTTATGGCTTTTTGGTTCCATTGGATACGTATAGGTGACTTGGATATATTATGTTTTTCACATAAAGGTATTGCGCCGCAGCAGGTATATTGTCCTCCTTTGAGGTCCCACATGCCTAAATGCTTCCATGTGTTGTTTTCTATTCTATATATCCGTATCAGTGGATTTATATATAATTCTTCATTGAATGTCAGGTAAACGGTTATGTTTTCTCCTATTGCATATGTTGCCTTATTTGTTGTGAACTCTATTCTTTTTTCTTTGACTGGAATTGTTTTATCTGTTGTGTTTGTTGTTTCATTTGTTGTGTTTGTTGTTTTAGCTTCAGGTATTTCTTGGATGCATATGTCTTTTTTCTCTGAGTTATTTATTTTTTCGCATATCTCTGGATTTAATATGGTTTGTGCAATCATCAGATAGCAGTCGTCCTTCATTGTTTTGTTCTGTATTTTTTCGCATATTCTCTGGTTTGTTGTGGTTTGTGCAATCGTCAGGTAGCATAAGTCCCCTATTGTCTTATTAT
>JAUWTD010000020.1 GCA_030609775.1 Candidatus Altarchaeota archaeon | reverse complement strand
TCTGATGAGCTCTGGAAGGGTCTAGAGGATAAAAAGAAGGATGCATATACTAAAAGATCACAAACAGAACTATCAGAACTTGACATAGAAAACACTCATATCACAGGATTCTATGCCCAGTTTCTCCATTACCTGGATAATCTTGAAGCGATTAAAAAAGGAGTTACCAGCGAGGTTGTAGAGGAGATAAAACGCTTACCTTCTAAACAGATTTTTACCGGCATGCAAGGCATACTTAATAAGATTTCAGCGAGCCAGGGTTCCGGGAAGAAGGTCAGTAGGGAGAAGTTGATAGATATGTTCCCTGAGGATATAGGGGATGCACGACATGTATTTGAGGGATGGGTGGATGATTGGATAGGCAAAGCGAAGGAAGAAATAGATAACGAAAAGAAATCTATAGCAGATGCACTTAGTAGGGCTCCGTCCGCATCTGGTGATTTCAGGCATGCACCTAACAAGGAAGAGATTGTTCATTCTCAGGCGATTGTTGAATACTTTTCTTTAACGTATCTTGAAGAGGGGGAGTATATTGAAGCAATGGGGCATATTAACGAACAAATAAGAACCCCTCACACGGCTTGGTGGATTCTTAAATTGATAGGTCTTTTGAAGTCGAAGGGGGCTGAGGTAGATGGCTTGGAGGAATATTTTGCAAAGGCATTTAATCTAACTAAAAAGAATCTGGAAGCGGCTGTAGAACCAAAGGAGATCTTGCCTAGAAAAGAGCCTGAAATAAAGGAAGAAATTTCTACGCCCGAGGAGGTTCAGGAGCCGTCGACCAGTTTAACACCACCTAGATTCAATAAGAAGGTGGAGTTTCCTGAAAAATATGCTGTTCGACTTATTGAATTCTTGAGAACGCAAAAAATTCCAGTCGAACAAAATTTAGGGTTTTTACTGCCTGAGTTAGGTATTGCTCAGATAGATCCTATAATCCTGCAGGGTTTTTTCAATACATTAGGGACAAAATATGATAAAGAAGCCGAAGGACTTCTTCTTAAATGGCATACAGAGAACCCGGAAATATTTGCAGGTAAAGCTTCTATCGCCCTTGAAGATCTTTCAAGGATATGCCACTTTTCTGTAAACCCGGATCAAGAACCAGATAATGTGTGGTTGTATTCCCTGATAAAGGCAGTCAGGGAGGCGAAGCGTTCTATAGCAGGGGAGAGAAAAGCTAAACTATCAGAGGTTGGGGTAGAAAAACCAGAAGGATTTGCAGGGCTGCCTGAAATACCTGATATCAAAAAAATTGTTTTAGAGGATATTAAGTCCGGGGAGAAGATAGATGTCCAGGGTCTGGGAGTGAAAATCTTTGATGAGTCAGACACTAACTTGATCGAGAGTTTTGTGGCAGATATTTATCCTGAATCCAAGTCAAAAGAAAACATTGATTTCTCAAGAATTCACTTTGCTGTTGGGGTTCCGGGCATGGGTAATGCAGCTACCATAGAGATACTCACAACCAAAAATCAGCCAAACGCTGTTCTTGTAATCAAAAAAGAAACACTTGATGTAATACGGGATAATTTCTCTCACTCCAGAAAACTCAGAGATCATGGAATAAACTATTTTAAGGTTATCGGTAACGAATTCAGTTCCAGATTCAATAAATATCTTGATGAGTCCCTTCTAGAGAATCCTTCAGAAACTAAGGAAAGGCTACAGGAGATGGGATATGATGCGGAGGTGATAAATGCGCTGGAGAAGAAAAACTACTATGTCTTGGGTGAACGATCTATAAAAGACATTATTATCCATGAAATCACACATGCAATGCATAGTCTGGATATTGAAGCAGCATATTATACATATAAATCCTATGAACTGGGGGACAAGGCGAATTCAATAAAACAGTCTGTCAAGAAATATGAGTGGTGTGTTGACAAACAAACATGGGGTGTGCGTGCTGATTCACCTTATATAATAAGTAGGTTGGTGGGGAAAACACGGGATGAAGCTAAGCTGGAGCTTGCAAAAATTGAGGCGGAATTAAACCAAGTCAGCATAACTGAGGACATACTTATAGATTTAGTTAAAAAAGATGATAAAGAATTTGAGTCATTCAGGGAAAAAGCCACTGCATCAGTTCGGGAGGAATTCCTTGAAAACCCCAATGAGGAGTCATTCAAAAACTGGTATAATGTCGAGAATTTCTACAGCACCCTGGATTTTGTAAGACGGATGCATTCTGTATTCTTGCATGGTCTAATATATGATGAAGGAACAGACATATTTAAGGTCAATGCCATTGAATCCGTACCAGAAACAATACCTGAAAAGTTAATAGAAGAATCAAAAGAGTTTATGCAATACACGAGAGATTCAAGGTATTTCTTTGATCTGTTTTCAGCTTACAGCGAACAGATCGCTTATGCAACTGGAAACAGGACTGTTCCTGAAAATACTCCAATGTATCACAAAGTAACCTCTGGAATATCCAAGGTAGTGAACGATACAGTAAAAGCAGATAGAGAGACTCTGCTCTCCGAAAAATTCTTAAAGGAAAAAACACCATGGGCCTTGGTAAGAGAGCTGAAAACCCTTGAAGAAGCCGGTGTTGAAGTAGAGGAATTCAAGAAAATAAAAGAACGTAAAGCTCTAGATAGTCATAATAAGAAAGCTAAACTATCAGAGGTTGGGGAGGGTGTAAAAGCAGGTAAGTTAGTGTTCAAGGAATTGTCTGATGTTATGTCTGTGTTGGATAGAACACGTGATGAAGAGTTTCTGCCAAGGAAGGAGTTTGAGTATCCTGAAGATTTCTTAGAGACGTTGAAGGCAATGGGTATAAAGAAAGGATACAGGGTAGTGGAATTGGGGGCTGGGCATTATCCCACTACAAAATTAACAAATGAGTATTGTAACGAAGTCGGGGCAGAATATATTGGAATAGATGTAAGTGAGCCAATTGCAAGACTGCAAAAATCCCAGACCGGAGCTGAGATGGTTCTTGCAGATTCCAGGATATTAGGGATAAAGGATAACTCAGTAGATGTTGTCTTCATGAGCCGGATGGGGGAATGGGTTAATCCGGAGACATATAATCATATGATCCATGAGGCTATGCGGATAGGTAAAAAGGTTTATGTATTGGAGAGAAGAGACAAGCTGCCTGAAGAATTTAAATCAATTTTAGGAAAAGCAGAGGGGCAGGAAAAAGAGTCAAAGATAGAAGAGATAATAAGACGGGTTGGGGAAGGCAAGTTAATAAGAAGTAAAGGTGTTGGGGGACTTACCTCTGAGGAGATCATAGAGGGGTTGAGGGAAGGAGAGTTACAGTGGAGTGAGAGTAAGGTTAGTGGCATGATCACTGTAAGGGTTCGGGAGGACGGTAAGAATCAGGTGGTCAGATACCGGGAAGAAGAAACATCAAAGAAGGCAAGGCTTTCTAAGATAGATGAAGCAGAACTTGAATCTCTTTTAGGTGAACTAAAATTCATTAAGGATCAGAGAGATATTATAAGGGTTATCCTTGTAAATGGATTGAATAAATTCAATGGAAAGGATATAAAAGAACATCTGCCTAACAGTAAAAACAGCATCCATGAGAGACTGGAGCCGTTAGAGGGTGAAGGATTATACTATAATGATGAATTTCTTTTGTTTAGTATAGATAACCCCCGGGAGGTAATAGAAGGCTTCCCCGGATCTCTGGGTGAAGGTATACCCCGTGAATTGGCGGATAGATTTGAGAGAGAAGATGCTAATTTTAAGCTTTCTGATAGTTGCAAAATCGAGGCAGGATCAGAGGGTGTTTGGACTATAACCAGTGACAAGAGAATCTACACTATAAAAGAGGAAAAAGATAAGGAAGAGGGAAAAAGTAAGCTGAAGATTTACGGTGAATTGAAGGTACTCAGAGAGTCAGTCGGACGATATTTGCTGGATGCGGAATTTATTTATGTCCTGCATAAGAAGGGGGTTATAGCTGATTCTTTGAAGGAAAAACTGCTCAGGGATCTTGAACTGGAGCGGATATATCATAAATATGACATGCATAATAGAGACAAGGTATTGACTACTAAAGCCAGAGAATGCCTTGATTTGCTAATAGCTAGAAAACATAACAAACCTCGTTCTATGTTGAAAGTAGATGGCACTTTTATAGAAATAAAGGAGGATATTATAGACCTATGGCATATTCTAGGGATCGTTGATAGAATAGAGGAAGATCGTTATCTATTCAGCAGGGAGTTTATTGAAGACCTGTATGATTCAGGGATTCTTGATGCTTCAACAAAGGATAAGTGGATGCATCATCTGTCCAGAGAGAAAATATATAATGTATTTGGGTTAGATGCAAAGGAGAGGAGAATCATTGACAAGGTCTTTAAATTAATAGATACAGGGGAGACGATAAATAAAAACAAGATTAAAGGTGAATTTCAGTTATCCCCTGAAATTGTCGAGAAGCATCTGATTGATTTAACAGATAATAAAGATCTTAAAGGTCTTCTTAGATTTAATAAAGAACACAACAAATATGAACCAGCCGACAGACTGGAGGTATGCAGGCTGCCGGAGTTAATCTCAGATAAGTTTAAGGAATATTCCCCGCTAAGGAGGATTTATGATGAATTACCTGAGGGGGGAGGTACACTTGAAGAGATATCCTCCCTCATAGGCATACCTGAAGAGGAGATTAAGGAAATACTGAATCCCTTAACTCCCTTCATCAAGGCATCTGAGGGGATATACAGGTTAACTGAGGATATAGTCAAGGTATTTAAAGACCACGCCGTCGTGGAGTCCATAAGAAACGAGGAACAGACCGCTTTATCTAACCGCGTCTATAACGCCATAAAAGAGAACCCCGACAACATCCCGGAAGCAGTTATAGAATCCATTAGCATATGCCCATTTGTGGAATTTGTCCAGGTCAAAGAAGTAAAGAGAATCGGGGAGGAGGATGTTGTCAAGAGGATCGGGGAGCTTTCCCCAGATCAGATAGATTTACTTAAGATTGCAGGATCAGCAGAGGAAGTGAAGAAGAGAATAGAATCTATTATCTTCGATTCGGGCAAGATTGCTGATGGCACCCTGAAAAAGGCAAAGTTGTCTAAGTCAGAGAAGGCCGGGTTGTCTACTGAAGATATTTTGGTTGTATTTAACGAATTGCTGTCGGTGGAGGAATCCCTCCCGATTGAATCAATTGAATCGCTTAAGGGTTACCCAGGTATTCTTGACATGATAAAGAAGTCTGGCGGGGATATTCTTGATGATTACATGCGCCTGAGAAATAAACTTCTGAAGGATATGAGGTTCAAGATCAAGAGTATGACAGTAAAGGATAGGGAGGATAAATTCAGGCGGTTGGCGAGATTCTATTATGCAGGCATACCCTTAGATGAAATAAAAAAGCCGTTTATGACCAAGACGGGTATGGAAGATTATCCCACAGATTCTGTTATAGGGAATGCAAACGTTGCGCGTGGATGCGGGCTTAAGGTAACCTCCAAGATCCTTATGGACACTGAAGAAGATATTGATGATCTACTCAAAACAACATTCCTCGGGGATAGGCCGAAAGATAAGATATATTCTCTGGGTTTGTTAATACAATCATATGATGCGTTCGGGAGCAGGGAGAATGAGGAAACAATCCGCAGGAGATTCAGTAAGATAAAGGCGATTGATCCCGAATTTATCAGTAATGAAACAATAGTTAACATATTCAACAGATTAAAGGATAAGTCTCTTAAAGAGCTTGAATCCATGCTACCCCTCCTTAAAGAACACGCTGCAGAAGTTTTTGAGGATAAGATTAGGAGATTCCTTATAGAGAATGCGTCAAAAGAGCTTCTTCAGAAAACAGGATGGTATGAGGTTCCTGGAACAACATCTGTGGATTTGGGAGACATCTTCGGTGATGAGATCCCGGAAACCCCAACGGATCGCCGGGTAAACCTCCTGATTATAAACGGCATAATACCTGAGTTAAACTATGATCTCCTTGACTATGATCCTTCTGTTTTGGAGAAGGTTATACCTGAGGTATTGGATACAAAATCGGTTCTACAGAAGAGGATTAAGCAGACCGAGCTGGTTGATAAGTTCATGAATGATATGGGGGATTATGGTGTGCAGAGGGATCTGGGTGACTTGATACGTGTTGTTGCTGAATTAACCCTAAGCAATCTTCTGGCAGATGAGGATAATGTCCGGGAAACCCTGCAACTGGTTTCGTGGGGTATGGAACCTGCTGATGCCATTAATATCCTCCAGAAGAAACATGCAGATAAACTGATCCCGATACTCGATTACTTCAGGAGAAATAATATTTCAAGTGTTAAATCTCCCATGATTTTTAAAGCCCTAGGTATAAGCAGTAGGCAAAAGAAGAATAAGGAATACGTTAGCGGCTTATTGAGTGATATGGAAGAGGAGGGGATAATCAAGCAACAAGAATTTGCTGAACCAATAAACAGTATACTAAAAGATCTCATCCGGATCAAGAAGTCACTGGATAAGAGCGGTAACAAACGGGCTATTTTAAGATTCCTCCGGCAGGTTGGGGAGTCGTATCTGGGGGATATGGCTAACGCACCGGAGATATCGTCGGATAAAAAAATCATATTCGGCGCCCTTCAAGGGGATATTTTTGGGCTTATTAGAAAAATCCCGATCAGGCATATTGAATCCCCTAGGGAGGAGACGCACCGTACGAATTACGTGCTCACGCTGAAGGGCTGGAATATCGCCCGGGATAGGGGTTTATTCAAGGATCTGGAGGACTTAAGGTGGTATGATGTTGAAGCCATCAGAATTATCCGGGACACTCCATCCCTAAAGAAGATACTATCCTACCTAGGGGAGAAGGGCAGGTCTTCACTGAATAATAGCATATCTTCGCTGCATGAGATATCCGTCAAAACCCAACGTGAAGAACTCTCTGTAAGCAGAACATTAATTAGCGCAGATAGATACGGTCTCGTCAAAAAAACAGTAGATGGTGACTTTAGACTAACAGAGAAGGGATTGGAGACAATTAACTGGGTTCTGGGAGGCAGGGTTACTGAAGAAGGAGAGGAGAAACTGGCGGGTGTGGGGGCAGCATACGACACAGAGGAGGTGCGCGAATATACTGCCAGATTGATCCTAAATGAAGCTGGTTTGTTACCTGATGAACTTATGCCAAAGGATTACAGTGAGGGTTTGGCCGACATACAAGATAAGGAACTGTTGGAGTACGTGGATAACACTAAAGAATTAATTGCAAGACATATTCTCATAGATGAGATCAGATCAGATAAGGAATTAACTATAGAATTCGTTAGGAATGCAGGTAAAGTAAAGGATAATTATGATACCTTAATCGATTACTTTGTGGTGGATCCAGGCAGGGACAGGGATCTGCTGTTGCATGATCCCGTGGAACTGGAGGATGTTATAAAGATAGTTCCGGAGGAGCATCCCGATATAAAAGAGGTCTATGAAAGAATAGAACTCTCTGAGGAGGAATTCAGTGAAACCCAGGAGGAATTCAGGCGGTTGATTAAACTCGATCTTCTCTTAAGGGAATGGGGGTTTATCCCGGATCAGAGAAGTATTGTAAGATTTATCTTGGGGAATAGTTGGAATAGGTTATGTGAAAAAGATTTTGAAGCCTTCAGCCCCAGACTTAAAACGCCTGCAGGGGAGATACTGGAATCTTTAAGGGTTACGGATGAAAGTTACGGTAACCGTGAACTAAGGATATTTGACAGGACGCCGAGGGACCGGTTTTTATTATCCGAGGAATTCATCAATCTGCTGCATGAAAAAGATATAATAAACGATTCCGGAAGAGATATCTTATTTAATGATCTTAAAAATGAGTTGATATATGATGGATACGAGAGACCTGATGAGAACAAGTTGCTTACTGCTGAGGATAGGAGGTATCTTGATAATCTGATAAATGAATCCATTAAAGATGAAAAAATATATCTGTACATTGGCACAGATGATAGGCATGCCAGGTTTATAGAGAAATGGAGTGAATTAGGGATATTAACTAAACAAAAGGACGACTATTATAGATTCAGTACAGAATTTATCGATAAACTGCATGACTCGGGAATTATTGACGCCTTATTGAATAATAAATGGCTAAAAGATCTGGTTACTGCACTAATGACTGTAGAGTTTGGGGAGGGGAAATTAAGGAAAGAGCCGGTTGGAATAGAGATAATAACAAGTGGTATAGAATTTAAGACGCAAAATAGGAATATAAGGGATATACTGGAAAGTGATATAAGATTACAAGAACATTACAGCAAAACTGCACTTCAGAGGGCTTCTAAGTTTTTGGGTGTTCCAGTTGAGGAGGTAAAGGATCAACTATTGCATTCAGAGAATATATCCTTTGAGACTCCTGTTTATGCCCTGAGAAATGAGTCAAGGAAGCAAATCCTTAAACGACTATCTGTTGAGGAGATAAAAAAGATAAAATCAAGGAATTTTGAGAATCTGGTTTCCTTAAATATTGAATTTATGCGGCAGGTCCTCTCAGATAAAAAAACGGTCTCGGGTGATGAATTGCAGAAATCAATCATCAAGGCAATGAAACTAGATCGTGTTGGTATGCTAGAAAGGGCTGAATCTGAATTGGATGCAAGCATTGACGTGAAGGTACTTGAGGCTTTTAAAGATGGAATACCTAGCTTGGAAATCTCTGAAATACGTTATGCGCGCAGAAGATTGCGGGAACTGGGGGTTAAGGTCGATAAATATTCTTTATCGCGGGAGATAAGGTATCTGAGAAACGACAAACTTGCAAGAGAATTCCTCAAGGGTTTAAGCAAAAATGAAGAACATTTAGGAGAGTTTGCAAAGTTATTGTCAGACACAATAGGGATAAATATAAATTCTGAGGATCTGAAGGATATCGAATTCTCCGAGCAAATTATAGAAGAAGATTTACCCTCCATAAAGACGAAATCCTTGCTGGTGCCCTCTGAGGTATGGTATGACTGGTATTATATAGATGGTAAAGGCAATACTAATGGGGTCCGCGATGTTAAAGAGAAATACAAAGAGGGGGAGAAAATAGAGGTAGGAGAGAAGAGTTACTCATTGAAGAGAGGGAAGGGTCTTGTTAATAAACTAAAGCTTAGGTTTAGGGATTGGGGGGCCTATTATCCACCTTTCACGTTCCACCATACCAAATTCCCATTTCTACAGTACACCGGCATACACTTCGAAGAGAAGGTGAGAGGCATAAAACCCATACATGAGGACTCCCTGGGTGTGTATCATGAAATCCTTTATCTGGAAAGAAGGTATTCCCGCAGAAAGAAACTAACACTTGACGAGGAGATTTTAAGCGAATTATCTGCTTTTGCAAACGATGTCCGGAAAGGAATACACTCCTGGGTGAGTGTTGAGAAAGGCATGGAATTCAAACTAAATAATTTATTATCCAAAGAAGAGCTAACAAAAACACAAAAAGAGGAGGTCTGGGATCAAACCAGTAAGGCCTTTGTCTTGCTCAGGGAGCTGGAGGACATTAGAAATGAGGGTTACATCTCAGAGGCGGAAATCCGTGAATTGCTGTTATCTGATTATGTTGCGGATTTCATCCGCGATGCACAAGAGAAAATTGATGATATAGAGGCTATAGAGGACATATCCCATCTAAAATCATGGTTCCATTATTTCTTGGAGGCATTGAAACCGGATAAAATATCTAAGTTCAGTAAATTAATCGCTGACTCCGTAACTAATGAACAGGAACCCTCAATATACTCCCTGTTTCCGATCTCTGCGAAACCATCGGATGCATATATCAAGGTCGTGAAAATACTGGATTATGTTGGAAGAGAGACGTATGAACACTGTAGGGAAAAGGGGATAGGATCAGTTGAAGAAATAGGGGTTATTCTGAGAAAGACGCTTCATAGCATAGGACATAATTACGACGACTTCAGGGACATAGAGCTATTCAAGGACATAAGAAAGACTAAATCACTTGATCCGAGCTACATGTTAACCGTCGGGTGTGAGCTTGCGCTCCAGAAAAACTTTGAGTGGAATATAGCGTATTTCGAGAAGAAATGGATTCTTAAACTCAGATACCTTCTTGCTAACTCTGATATATTTGATAAGGTTATAGAGGCTACGATACTTGGTGTTAAAGAGAAGAATCTGAGGGGTGTTGGGAAAATATTGTCAAAGAAAAAACACTACTACAGTGGAGAAATCCTGGAGTTCATAGGGTCTGAGGCCATAAAATATTGCATAGAACAGGATATCTCTGAACCAGATACAATAAACCGATTACTGAAGAATACTATAGAACGTATAGTTGAAAGACCCTATGACTTTAAGGATATTATAATTCTAGAAAAGATAGGTGAATTCAAGGAGGAGGATGAGATAATACCTAACTATAAATTAACACGTGGCGGTAGGAGAGTACTTAAGGAATACTGTAGTTGGAGTACATATCCTTTATCAAAGATACTTAACAGAGAGATTAGATATAACGGTTTTGAGAAATTAGAGAAGCGTTTTCCCCACCATTTAAAGAAATTACAGGATCTGGGTTTAAAGAAGGCCGAACCAGGGGATATTCCGCTAGGCACTGTATTGGATGTCCGTCTTTTCAAGACAACATACAATCCCATTATGCTTGCCATAGGATTCAAAATAGATGAAAGTGTTGAGATGTTTATTTTAAAGGAGACTGATGTACTTGATGAGAAGTTGCTGTCAAGGCTTCTTGGAGAACTTGGAGTTCCCACTTATATGATCCATGGAGTAGGGTTAATTGAAGTAGTACCTGGACCTACTATACGAGATATTAGTAAAGACGAGCTGGAGGAGATTAGATATAAATTCGCCGAACAACTTGGGATGGATGCTGCAAGATCTTATGTGCTTGCCTTAGGTGACAGAACTGAGGATAATTATATCATCAACAATAAAACATGGAATCTTACTCCAATAGATCTGGAATATATATTCAATCCTGTTGATTATGACGAATCAACTATTGTAAAATATCATATGAAACATTTGGAGAGGATACCCTCCTACAAAAAAGATAGAGAGAAAATAGAGATTTTGGATAAATTCAGCAGAGGATTCTTTGATGAATATAAAAATTTAAAGGAAAATAAGTCAGTTATACTGAAGTATGTCAAGATCGCAATTGATGAAGATATAGAATCAGGAATTGAAAGAAGAAAAACAGAATTAGTTGATAAGGAATTTATCGAGGAAAGAATAAATGAAAATCCTGCAGATGTATTGATTCGTATTTATGAAAATGCAGATTTATTTGATGAAATAACAAACTTAAAAATCGCAGAATATCCACTTAAATCCGAGATAACAGACAGCCTCCAAAAGGCAACAGATAAGCAAAAGGAAACTGAGCGTGGATTAATCATAAATAACCTTAATGATGACGGATGCAACGAAGCTATAAAGGCATTGCCTCTGTCAAATACAACCAAGAGAAAGTTAACACAAATTAAAGAACTTGAAGAAAAAAGGGAGGGATTGCAACTTGAAGTCGAACCTATCAAACTTGCCGAAGCAGATCCTATCTCATTTATAGAATACCTCAACCTTGAAGGCGTTAAGAAGTATATCGAACAAAGCGAGCTGCTCGGAAGTGATGGAAAAATAAATAAAAAACTAAGTGAACTTTCTGAGTTTCTGGAAGAATCAGGGGAAAAGAAAACCAAGAAGGCAAAACTTTCAGGTGTAACTGAGAGTGTTTTCTCCGTAACAGACTTCAGGAGTCTATTATTTGATTCCGGGGATGTTCTCAAGGTTCTGGAGACCGATCCTGTGAGGGGGAATGAATGGACTCAGGATAGATTACATGAGTTTTTCAGTTCATATCCTGGATTCTACCGGGATATGGGTAACGTATTTGGTGTTGATCTTGGTTTAAGGGAGATTAAATTAATCTCTGATCCGAAGAAAGAAACAATTGAATCCACCCTTGATAATGAAGATAACCCGCATAATGTCATGGTATTGAATCTGGGTAGTGCAGCAAGGAATGCGGATTCTCTGGTACCCTATCCACTGCATCCGGCAATTATGAATGTTGCAAGGAAACTAATCTCCAGCAGCTTCGGTAAGGGGTTGGTTGATTCAAGCAGGTTTAATGTCGCCATCCAGGCAGGTTTATATGGAAACCAGTTTATCAAGGCTAAGGCATACTCTGACCTAAACTCCCATCCCCGGCTCATAAAAAACAGGGAAGAGAACGTAAGTGATGTACTTGCATACCGGATAGCGTATCAGATAGCTGAGAGGCTGGGCGGCAGATACCTGGAGGAATACATGGAAGGCGCCGAGAAAAACCTGAATACGAGATACGGGAAGCTATCCAGTGAAATAAAATCCAAAACAGGCGCTGAAAACAATAAATACGCGCTTGCAGGACTATACTTCCTGTCTGACAAACTGGGTTATACGAAATTATCCGGGAAATTCCGTGAGCTGGCTGTAGAATACCTAGGGGAAGAAGAATTCAAAACCTGCCTTAGAGACTACGACTACCAGAAGAGAATTCGGGAATTAGATCTACCTAAAAAAGATATCGTAAACAAGACACTATGGGATGCGACCCTTGAAGAGGAATACCTTAAGAAGCTGGGGGAACTTAGCAAGGAAAAACCCACCCCACGGGAAGAAGGAAAACCCGCAGAAACAGAAAAATCCGGGTCGCCAATTATTATGGCTAATCCGGAGGAAATCTTCAGGGATATGGGTGGATTGGTTTTCATACCACAACGAGCAGTGCTTGATAGAAAATATTTGGAGAAATTTGATCAATCAATATTGAATATCCTAGACTATAATAGAATAGACATAGCACCGAATAGCAGATTCCTTGATATCGGGTATGGCGGAAACGTTTCCACCGAATCCCTTGCAAGCCATTTCAGCTCAGTTGCGTATGGCTTAGACATCGAGAAACATGATGTAGACTGGATGAACAACATACAGGGGCATGTCTCTGATATTATGCCCAAGATAAAAGATGATTCATTTGATTTCATTAAGCTATCTGATGCATTTGCAATTATCTGCATAGGCAATCAAGATAAGGGCATAACCCCAGTAGACCCGGAATGGTTTGCCGGGGAGATAAATAGAATACTGAAACCAGGAGGTAAATTGGTTGTATCTGATATTCTTGATCACCTAGAATCAATAAACTTGGATTTGAAGAAATTATTTTCTGATGTTGGATTTGACGTTGATGCCATTAAACTTCCAGATAAAGAAGCTAAACTTTTAGAGCTTAGCAAAAAAATCCTTGTAATTGCAACCAAACCTGAACAAACGGCAGCCCAGGCAAGTGTTTCCGGCGGGCCTTATGAGGAGGTAGTCAGATATAATTTTGCAGAGCTGGGTCTTGAAGAGCAAAAGCAGCGTTTAATGGATCTGCTTCCAGAGGATGAAGGTGCCACAGGAGGGGATATACAAAAGAAACAAGAGGCCATAAGACTGGTCATTCATTCATTGACGGAAGACGCCGAGGGTACGATAGAAGCCATTGATAAAGCCCGGAAGGGTATAAGGAAGAGGAAATCTGATGTATTAAATAAGAGACTTAGTTTAATCCGTGATCTGATGATATGGCACCTCAAGGCAGAAGGGAAGAAGTATAGAGAGATTGCTGAAACACTTAATGGATTATATCCCACCCATAAAGGAAGGGTCGCTTATATTCTTCTTTCAAGTGATCCGTTCAAGCTTGGAGTTCCTGATGATGTTATAGATAAAGTCGTTGAGCTGAAATCTAAACAAAAGAAATCTCCGGTACAGGATGCAGTGCTTAAGTCGGCCTTAAAGATCATGGTAGAGAAAGATATTGATCCAAGGAAACCCAGTGCAAGTGATCTTCGCTCTGCCATCAAGGAGGTAAATGCAAAAGAGGCCTTAAAATTTGCTGAAGGACGTGAAAATAGGGGGGCAGTCTATCACGCAAAAAGAGCCTTACAGGATTTTGGGGAGAGAAAACTATCGGAAAAATTTGAGAGAATAGTAGAAGAAAGTAGCAAAGAGGTAGAATCTGTTAAACCAGAAAAAGGAAACCTCGCAAAGAAGGCAAAGCTGTCGGCGGTTTCCAGAGGGGCTTATGATGAGGTGTTTGAGGCGTATCGTAGGGGGCAGGGTTTCGATGTTGTCGACGGGTTTGTAGTTGATGCCTTGGGTTTAGATATTCCGCCCAAAAATATTGTATGTTTTGGCGGCTCAGGAGAATACCCAACAGACCTTAAAGAGAAGGTAAGAGAGGCAGGGTATGATGTTATTGTATCTGATGTTAAGTTATCCCCTAAAGCCGGGAAAAGTGGGCGTTTAATGCCCGACCTTCAGGGGCTGCCTGAGGGTGGTGTTGACGTAGCCGTGGTCCCGTTCTCGCTGGAGGGTTTACCCTATGCAGGAGAGGTATTAAATGTACTATATGATTCAGTCAGGGAGGACGGCGAAATAATATTCCTATTCCATCACCCCGACTCTAGTTTGGTTAAGAAAGCAAGGGTATATATAGAAACCAGAAAAAAACAAATCGAGCTTCTGGAGATATTAAGGAAGTACATACAGAGTACGAAAAAGAAAGAGAAGGAGGAGTATGGGCGGAAATATGATTATGAATTTTCAGTGTATACAGAGGCTTCAAAGGAGATCGGGAAACACTTCGCGAAGCCATATGGCATTGGAGAGGTGGTTGTAGATAAGAAACGCAAAAAAGATAACCTTGAGAGAATCAAGGATAAGATAACCGAGCTAAGAGAGGAGGTAGGTGTTGAAGAATTGTATCTGAAGCAGGTGTTAAAGCCGGGGAAGTGGTTGTCTCAACTAAAGAAGCACGGTTTTGTTGTAGAATATACCCGCAAGTCATCGGATATGGGTGCTGCTGCCTTTGGGGTTGTCGCATACAAGTCCGGGGCAGGCAGGGTATTGCGTCAATTACGTAAAGTATCTGGTAGAAAGGATTTACAGAATTTATTCAGTGAATACCCTGACATAAAGGTTGTTGGTTTAGGCCGGAAAAAACACAAACTAAAAGATCTTGAAGGATACATCCATAAGATTTCGGATGAGGGTATTGAATATCTGAAAAACAATCCCACAGAACTCTCCCTGTGCTCGGTTTTACTGGGTCAACGGCGTATACTGGAATTCATCCAGGACATCGATAATCTCAGGATTCCGGGATACGGGGAGGGATTAGGGGAAGTCAGAGAACTGATTGTGAACAAGGGCGTTAAGGGACTTAAAACGGCTCTTAAGAGAATGGATGCGCTTGTTTCAAGGGCTTCTGAGGGAGATAAGAAGAGATTAAGACACCATAGGGATATATTGGATGAGATTAACAGGCATCCTGTAGTGTATCTGGAGCGTAAAGAACTCCGAGAGAAGATACTAAAGAAATATGCAAGCGCAAGCTATAACACCATAAACGAAGTCAACCAGGAGATAAGAGATAATGCCACACCGATGGTTGAGCTTATAAGGGCAAAAAGGAATAAAAACAGATACTTTGAAGACTGGAATACGGCAGACAAAGAGGAATTTAAGAGATTATCCCAGGATCTGGATACAGCCCTCGGCCTACTTACCGAGGCAGAGAATGAACTGATGAGGGGAATAGAGGAGATCACGGAAAAAATCCAGGATAAGGAACTGCGTGACCTCGTGATGGAGATGTATCACCTAGACAAAGAACCGAAGGAGGGGATACCTTACCGTAAACTACGTGACCTCGTATGGGACATATACCACCTCGATAAGAAAGATATCGATGAACGAAGTTCTGAGTTAACCAGAAGATACATGCAAAGATCTGGAGGAACCTATGTAACCCCAAGCGACTACTACAAGATCCTGGTCGAATACGGTGATCTGGAGAAGGATGCGGTAATCGAGGTACAGGAGAGATCATATGAGGATAATGCGTCTCGGGTTAACGACTATATCCAGAAGACAACAAAAAAACTGGTTGATGAAATAGGGCGGATTGGATCCCGGCAGGCTGTCCGTAATTTTAGTATAACGAAATTTGCCTCCCGGATGAAGAAAGGGTTGGAGTTGGATAAAAAGGATCTGGTGGAACGTATTCTCAAGGTCCAGAATAGTATCATGGATATCAGCACCCAGTACCTGATCACCGGCAACTATGACGGGGAAGAGGTTGATAAAGCAGCTCATAATATCACGGAGTCTATGTTAACGTTTCTCACCTCCGAAGATTTTGATGTAGTTTATGCTGATGATTTAAGAAATGAAGTCAAGGCCGGTGTAGAGAAAAACATCGAATTTTATTCAAAAATTATTGGCTCCCATGGAGAACGTTATGAGGAATTAATCCTCAACGGATTCGAGGACAAGGGTGAATATATTAGTTACCTAGAGGATCTGGTGTCGACAAATGAGATAATATATTCTAAGTTGGAGGCATTGAAAAAAGAAGATAAACTTGAAGTGGATGAATTATACATCAATGTCTTCAGGGAGGTCGTCAACAGCATAAAAGAGAGAAACAACAGGGAAGCAGATGAAGTATTTTCTCCGGTAAACATTGCAGTCAATGAACTCAGAAAACTGGATATACCCGGATACCCTAAAAGAGTAGATGACATCAGAGATATACTGCTGAATAAAGGAGTCGAAGGCATACTGGACGCAGTCAACGGAATAGATAACTTAAACCAGGATCTGCATGGAGCCTATGAAAATGAATTGAGGGAAATCCAGGAGATATTAACTGAACCCTACCATATTCCTGAATTCGGGGCTGACATTCAGGACTTAGGGAAGAAGGCAGGATTATCTAAGATAGATAGAAGACCTCCAGAGAAGATACATCACTTCGAATCAGAGATTACGGGGGTGGAGGATGAATTGAGAGAGTGCGGAGGAGAGATTAACGAAATCTATCAGAGAAATAGCAGAGACCTTGAAGCCACACTTGCCGATGCAGGATTCCGTGTGCCTGCAATAGAGTTTGACATCCAATTAATGTCCCTCAGCGACATCGAAATAAGGTACTGGAAGAAATATCGCAAAAACTTGGAGGCAGATAAGTCCTGGACTATAGAGGATGGAGAAAAATATGATGAGAGTGTTTCAGAGATAGAGAAACAGAGAAAGCGTTCCAAGGGTAGAAGTATAAAGCTTCAGGGATCTGCATTAGCTCATCTGGATTCAGGGGATGTCGATGAAGCCTACCGGAACGCCCTGAATGAGTATGGAGTGGACTTAGAGAAACCAGGAGAAAAGTCGCATCTTTCTGTGGACATGAAGAAGAAGGACGAGTTAGGCACTACACAAAAACCCGAAACACGATCGAAAGCCAGATTATCTGAAGCAACCAAGGCAGAAGACCAAGATAAAATAATCCAAAAAGAACAGAGGAAACCACTAGGAAAATCAGGAATACACAGAAAAGGAAAACCAGTAAAACAGGAAGCCCAAAGAACACCTGCGGACATCTTTAATAAGATGATCAGGGAGGATGGAACATTCGATTGGGATGGATATGTGAACTATGTGGAAAAGTTTGGGAGGAATATATCAAATTTAGAAAAAAATCTGCCAACCCTGAATCTCGTATATAACAATAAAGCTATGCTAATTGATTCAACAACTCATTTGCTGTTCTTGCGCACTGTAGATGCACTTTCGAAAGAGGCGGGAATAAAATTCAAAGGAGAAACGATTGAAGAATTATCCTCTTTTATTGCTGACTTGATAGAGGATAAGATTATCTGTGAAATAGGTTCAACTGAACCGACATTTCTCCTCGCCATGAAGTGGTTTGGAGCACATGAGGTTATTGGAGTCAATATAGATGTAGACTCGGATACAAAGGGAATATATGAAAGGAGGGGGATAAAGTTAATAGAAGGCGGTGCTCAGCATTTGGATGGACTAATCGATCATAGGGTAGATGTTATTGTCGCCAATAATGTTATGAATGCCGTACCGTATGTGTTAGCACGTGATAAAGAACGTGCCAGAAAAATAGCTGGAGAAATCTATGATGCATCTAGGAGTGTGTTAAAAGACGGGGGTTTATTCGTCGCTACCGAGACGTATTCCTTCGAGGAGGTTATAAAGCCAGAAGTAGGCTTTGAACAGATATACTCAAAAGAGTTTGTTTATGTGGGTAGAAAACCAGGAGAAGTAAAGAAAAAGACTGGTTTACCTTTTGATGAAGAAGAAACCCCAGTAGGGGAGCACTTTAAAATCACAAAAAAGAAGGGTTTGGACATCAACGAGGTTATAGGAGAGAAAGAAACAAAAACAAAGGCACATCTATCCACGCGTGAACTGAACAGAAAAGAGGTCTTAGATGAACTTAAGTCGAAATATATGGGTCCATTAGAATCCATGGATGATCCCAAGCCAAGGTCAGATATTTTAACAGTATATGAAAACAGATACATTCTCCAGAGAGGTAAAGGGTTTCTTAGGGCGACAGAGATGGGTCCAGGTACTGTGCTTTACTTCTTTGATCCGGTGACAAAGACTAATCTAATAGCTCATATCACCCCAGTAGTGAATCTGGATGTCTCAAAGGAAATAGATAAACTGTTTTCGCTTCTGACGAGCTCTGGCATAGATTTGGGTAACGTGAAAGCCCAGGTCATAGGTAGTATCAGGCAATATAATCCACCTGAAGAGCTTCTTGTTGGAGTCTATTCAATTCTGAAGAAAAACAGAGTAGATGTTGTTTACTCTGATGTACTTAATGATTCAGTAGATGAGGTATCTATAATAGCCGATATGGAAACAGGTAAAGTATATTCTCTAACTAATTTGAAGGAATATGCAAGAGCTATGACGCTTCCAGGAGATAAGCTTTCGAAAGGTGAGAAGTCTCTTGAGCCGGAGAAGATAAAAGCAAAGCTTTCAAAGGCGAAGGACAAGAGATCTGAGTTAAGTAAAATACAAATTGAGGTCATAGAATTATCCAAAGAGAGAGTAGAAATTCGTACGGAAGAGTTGGGGTTATTCTATCCAAAAAACTTCCCGAAGATACTTGAGGGTATGGGTATCAAAAAAGGGTATCAGGTTATAGAACTGGGCGCAGGTAATCCATCTATAGTAAAATTGGTTAATGACCACTGTAATAAATTAGGTGCTAATTATATGGGCGTTGAAATACAGTTGAGTAGGGCTCAGGCAGGAAAAGAAATATCCGGCGCTGAGATGATTATTGGAGATGCCTCTAAACTCGAACATATAAAAGACAAGTCAGTGGACATTGTATTAATGTCCAACATGAGGTTGTTTTGTGACGACGACCGGATATATGAGGATATAATTAAAACCGCTGCAAGAATAGGTAGGAGAGTATATGTATTGGAACGTGAAGAATCGATGCCAAAAGCTGAGGAGATACAAGAATTGCTTAGCAGGGAAGAACCATCAGAATCGGTAGGTATATCTCCTGCGATTGGGGAAGAGAAAAAATCAGAGAAAGCCCAGCTTTCAGGTGTTGGTGAGGGCATTAAACCCCAACACCTTGCTTTTGTTCAGGAATACACTCGCGTCATAACTGATGACTCCCCGGGAATATTGCCCTTTGGTAGTATACTTGGAAAGAGCGGGCACTCAACTGAGTTTTTCACCAGTTCCGAATCATTACTCAAACAACTAAAATACCACAAGGACTCAGGTAAAGCAAGACCATATGACATCATAGGTATTTCTACAACGAGCCTTGACCTTGAAAGAAATCTCAGACTAGTAAGAGATATCAAAAAAATAGATCCAGAAATAGTTATCATTATGGGGGGTGTGGGGATATTTGATCCTCTTAGTCTTATCAAGGCGGAGGGGATAGACATTATAACACAGGGTGATGTGGATAATACCCTGCCCTGGATTGTGAATACGATAGCCGGTATTGAAAAGAATAAGTCACTGACGGTTGAATATGAAGAGGGTTTGAACAGCTATCATGAAAATATAAAATCTGAATTCTCAGGTGATGAATTGCGTAAAAAGGAGAAGGAACTTGAAATATACAGTAAAAAGGTGAGAAATATATTTGGAGAGAATCATTTCATAAGTCCGTTAACAGATGCTCATGTCGCTGAATTGTTAGATAAGAGACTTAGACTTAACCGTTTGGTTGATGGTGTTGAATACAAGGTGTCTCCGCAAAACATATTCATGAAGTTTGGGGTCTTTAACAAAAAAACAGGGGAGATCGAGAATAGGATAACTACAATCGGGGCAAAAACCACTACAGTAGCTGACCATGTGAGAGATATACTAGATGCTACTGAAATAGTTTCAGGGGAAAAATACATAAAGGAGCCGCATACAAAAGAGGAAATCAGGGGCCCTGAACTTGTGGAATTCAAGGAGGAATTCCTGAGGGATCTAGAATTAAATGAGGAGCTCTTGATTAAGAGACTGTATTATGGGGATCATGAAACCCCAGGGGATCAGAAAAAAAGAAAAACACTCAAACTTCCACCAATATCACTGCAAAAATTCCAGAGGATTATGAGCGTATTCCCATACGACAAGGAATTTGATAAGAGATACTATCCCGCAGAACTCGTAAAGGGGTATGGAACATTTTCGATATATGCCCAGAAGGGATGCCCTTATGCAAAATGTGCGTATTGTGTGATAGGCAAACCACAGGGAAGTATATCTCCTAAGCAGGTTGTTGAGAATATAGTGGAAGTCCTTAATAAAACCGATATCCGAAAGATATGGTTTGCTACTGATGACTTTCTACAGGATCGCAGGTGGTTGCGCAGGTTCATAAAATCCATGGAAAAGGAAAGGAAAAAGAATCCAGAATTATTTGAACAATTCAGATTTTCCATACAAGCAACAGTAAGGCATGACTTCACAGAAAAGGTAATGAACGGAGACAATCTGATTGATAAATTAAAGTCAATAGGGTGTGAGGGGGTAAATATAGGTCTTGAGAGCATGTCACCGAAACAACTCAGGGACATGCGAAAGGTAGCTGTGGGTGATGAAGAGAAATATATCGAAAATGCGAAAAAAATCGTAACGTTTTTAGGCAACAAGGGGATGCATGTGAGCCTTTATTTTATATTGACACTGCCTTCATCAACACTTAAAGATGTCTCAGAGAATGTGGTGGGGGGAATTTCATTAATAAATAACTGCTACACTGCTACGGGCTCCCAGGTAACTGCCAGTATAAATGAGAGATTGATAGCTGCCCCAGATGAATTGTTAGCTGATAATGATTCACCTAAGGGGTGGAAAAAAAGACCAGAGTATAATCTTTTAGCACCTGAGATAACACCCGATAAAATAGACATGCTAAAAATAAATAATCCGCGTGAATATTTCTTGTCTAATGACGTGGAAAATTTCTTAAAGGGTTATGAAGCATATGATACAATCCTGCATTATTTGATGAATGGCATCAAATTAAAAGGACTTGATTCAGGAGTAATTGAACTTGGAAAAAGAGAGACACAAAGGATAGACCCCCAAACTGAAGGAGTTATCCTATCGTCAATAGACCTTATCCAG
>JAUWTD010000053.1 GCA_030609775.1 Candidatus Altarchaeota archaeon | reverse complement strand
TTTAGGCAGGGTAGGGTATGAATAGAAGTCCGATTATGCCCGATATCGTTGTCAGGGTGTACATAATCCACATGCTTTGGTGTTCTGTTAGCCTGACGTAGTAGGGGAAGGTCCACTTCAGTGTCCAGGGGTTAGGTACCTTGAGTGTTCCATCGTCTCTTAGTTCTCCGAATTTTACGTCGCCGAGTTTTTTTATCTTCCATACAACATACATGAAAAAGTTTATTATGTGAGGTAACATTATTACTATTCCGAATAGTTCAAGTTTGGTTACGATGATGAAGCATCCTATGGCTGCTCCGGTCATCATGCTGCCTATGTTTCCCCAGAATATTTTTGCAGGGTAGGTGTTAAAATATAGGAATGCAAGTAATGCTCCGAATATTGGCATTATGTACATGAGGTTGTCGAATCCTGTTTCAATAAACACCCGGATGACAAGGAACGAGAGCAGGATATATGATAGTCCGCAGGATAGTCCGTTGTATCCTGAATGCATGTTAACTAGGTTTGCTGTCACCATTACATACATTGGTGCGAGGATGAAGAGATAGAATTGTCCCAGGTTGATGGATGTGAAAAAGAGGTTTATCTCGGTTCCGGGGTTTGTTGCTGCGATAGGTAGCGCCAGAATGAAGGGCATCAGTATTTTTAGTCTGTGTCTTATGCCGAGGAGGTCGTCTGCGAGTCCGAATAATGCAAATAGTGTGATGATGAAGTAAAATATTGTCAGTTCTTTGCTTGCGTGGAGCAGGTATGCTACTATCAGGGAGGCCATTATGCCTGCGAATATGGATAGTCCCCCCATTGTAGGTATTGTTGTGCCTTTTTTGTACATATCTCTTGCGAGAAACCCTTTTTCCGTTGCCTTCTTGATAAATTTTGGGGTGTATATGAAGGTTGTTATAAATCCGGTCAGGAAGGTGAGGAAAATCTGTATTTCATTCATTGTTTATCGTCGTTTTTTTTTATTTTACGCTTTAGTCTTTCTGTCAGTGTTATGTCTATCTGTTTCATTGCATGTTCGTGATCGAAATCTGTTTTGTCTATATATTTTTTGTTTTGTATTTTTCTCTGGATTATGTGTACTCCAAAGAATATGATCGAAAAGGATGTGAGGGATATTACCATGTTTTTTGCTGTTGTGTCCACTCCCAGCGCGAGATCTAGGAATAGTGCCATGAGCATTACTATTGCTATGCTTAGGACGCATGATAATGCTATTTTTTCTATTCGGTTAATTTCTTTTGGAAATATTGTGAGGGTTAATGCAAACCCAGGTATGAATAGGGTCAGCAGTAAACCAAAGATTATTCTTAGTGTTGAAGCTATCATCTTTTTTTTAGTTATTTGTTATTTGTTGTTTAAAATTAAAATAATAGCACCATATATATCTTTTTAAACGGTATATGTATCTTGATTTAATTATATAAATATTCTTCAAATTTAATATAATTTTTACGTATTTTGTTGAATTATATATTATTTGCTTTTAAAGTAACATTCATATATACTAATAACTTCTCCAGAAATCTGTAAAATGCATAAGAACATAAAACATCTGCTTTCAGATGCTAAAATGCACAAGATAGCAAAATACTGGTTTCTCTGCATAATCATGCTGCTTGTAGCATGGTTTCTTATATTCCCCGGAGGACTCTTAAGCCATATGCCCCTGTTTATCTGGATTGTCACTGCCATCGCAGTCACATACAAGGCTAAGAGGTCAGTTGCAGGCAATCTTCCAACACACATAAGGAATGGAATAATGTTAAGTGGCTTATTTTTCTGTATCTTTAGTTTTATCTCAGTGCCCATCGGATTTGGAAACCCGCCTTATTCAATAGCTGAGTTCTCAATATTTCTTTCAGGTGTTACCTTAATCCTTTTCGCATATCTTGAGTTTAAGCCTATTCTTCTTCCAGCTGCTATGCCGTTGATCACCGTCTTAGGCTACCAGGTCTACGAACTCTTTAGCAAGAACGTGGAATGGATTGCTGCACCTATGCTTGCGCCTACGACGAATCTTTCCGTCTTTGTGTTGAATCTTATCGGGATTGATGCAATCCAAAAAAATAATGTGATAACGTTTATAACGCAAGCAGGTTATCCTATGAGGATCCCGATCATCATAGATTGCACAGGCATCTGGTCGCTTGGCGCCTTCACTGCCTCAGTATTGCTGGTGGTGTTGGTTTTCCCGAAGTTGTTTTCAAAAGCTGGTGCAGCATTTGTTGTAGTAGGCTATGTTGGAACATATGCTGCAAACATACTCAGGATCACCTTGATCTCAGTTAGCGCATACTTGTATGGCCACTCAGGGACAACACAGATGGTGCACGCCCATGCCGGATGGTTTGCGTTCTCTGTGTGGATGACACTATTTTGGTATATATTTTTTTCCCATTATCTTCTAGATAAGCAGACTGAAAGCCCGCCTATAACCCCGAAATAGAGGGCTAATGCAAGTCCGTGAGTTGTGAAAAAGCATTCAACCAGATCTGGACCATACATTATCTTGGGTAGTGTTGAATCATACATACATAAACCTATCTGGGGCAGCAAATACATCTTATCTGAGAGAGGATAAAACAGGGGTATCCCCATACCGAAAATCATATCTGAGAGTAAATGACCGTAGACCATTAGCATCAATATGACCACATAAATTTTTGTGTTTTCCTTTCTGCGTTGATGTATGTAAATCCCTAGGAGTGGGATGAAAACAAATATATTATGTAGCAGGGATAGGTCTCCTGCAAGATGGCTTAGGTCTGGGAACTCTGAGATTAATGCAAGTAATACAAGGACGCGAAATTTTATCTCGTAGCGGGTGGCTTTCACAAACACGTATCCGCCGATTAGGGCGAAAATAAAATGATATAATGTATCCATTTTATTTTATTCTTCCCTTCAGCCAGTAATGTGTCTCATATTCTGTATCTTCTGTTGTGAGCACAACCTTCACCTTCACTGGAAACTCTATGTTATCTGGTACGTTGAAGCCTACATTCCATTCTTTTTCTCCTGAGGACATCCTGAACTGGTTTTTTCCGATGGATTCTTCTCCAAGGAATATATCTGTAGTGTAGTCTGTTGGTTTTCCTTCATAGCAGCCTACGCCGTAGGTGAATGAGGCATAGCTTCCGTTGATGTAGTTGTTGTATGAGTCGGGTTTGATGTAGAGGGCTGAGAAGGTCTCTCCTCCCTGTAATATAAAATAGGATGT
The DNA here is from genome assembly GCA_030609775.1 of Candidatus Altarchaeota archaeon. Taxonomy (GTDB): domain Archaea; phylum Altiarchaeota; class Altiarchaeia; order IMC4; family QMZM01; genus JAUWTD01. The sequence goes on along the minus strand of JAUWTD010000053.1, from coordinate 6,506 downwards.
AACAATTAGTCCTATAATAATTGCTGCGAGGACGGTTTTTCCGATGATCTTCTCCATTGCCTGGTTTTGTTCCTCTGTAGGCGATGAATCGCTCGTCCGCTTCGCCGTCAGCTTCGATAGTTGTCTGCGCAGCGTACGTAGTATACGTGGCATACGTAGCATAGTTACCTAATTTGTTTTACACAGAATTAAATCAGTTTTAACTGTCTTTTGAGCGTATAAAATATAAGAAAAATAAAGAATAAAGAAGAAGAGTAACACGCCTTTTTTTGGCGTGTTTTTTTTTGTGTTCGCTGTTTTTTTTGATCTATTTCTTCACTATCAGGTATGCGAACGCCGGGCTGCTTAACAGGATCGCTAATGCTGCCATCAGTGATCCGAATTCTGGTGCAGGTATTCCTCCGTTGCATACAGTTGTGTATTCTCCCTGTGTGGTTTGTGGTGTCTGGTCACTGTTTATGGTCGCTATGTTGTGTATTGTGGTTCCCGGGGACGTACCTGTTTTCACATTCACTGTCAGTGTCACTGAACCGGATTGTCCGGGTGTGAGTGTCCCTATGTCCCATTCAACTGTGCCTCCTGATGGAGTGCATGAGCCTGTGCATGATACATAGGTTACGTCAGCGGGTAGTGTGTCAACTATTGTCACTCCAGTAACAGTGTACGTATTCCCGTTTTCGTAGGAGATCGTGTAGGTTATGTCGTCTCCTGGATCTACACATACACAAACTCCATCCTCTTTGTCCAGATTCAATGGATTATAGGATATCTCTCTTCCAGGTACACATAATCCGGTGGGGCCTCCTATGTCACCGGTCTCGTAGAGTACGTTCAAGTTGGAGTCAAACACCATTAATTTATCTGAGCCTGGACTCGACTGTGCCTGGTTGCCTGTTGTGATGTATACTAAGCCGGTTGACTGGTCTACTGCCACACCTACAACATTGTCCTCGTGTCCAGAGTATGCAATTAGATTAAATGTGGTTTCGGTGTGGGTGTTCAGGTCATATTTGCATAGTAAACCTAAACTGCCATATGGTCCGTATGCGTTTCCTGTGTATACGAATCCGTTTGCGACATCAACTGCGATGCCCATGACACCCTGGCTTACTGTAAAGGTTCCTGCTGAACTCCAGTCGCCTGTGTTGAAGATTTTAACGGTTGGGGTTAGGTCGCCCACATAGAGTAAATCATTTGTTTCATCTAATGCGATTCCGTGTGCTGCTGATACACCAGTCAGAGTCTGAATTGTGTCAAGTGTCAGGGTCGTTGTAGCTGCATTCCATGAATAGATGTATAAGTTGGCTGTGCCCCGGTCTACTGTATAAACTTTTCCTTTGTCTTGGTCTACAACAATTCCCGCCAGATTGCTTGCATTAGGTGCGGTTGTCGCGCCTTCGTAAGTCATTGAGGTCGCATCCACTAACTGTATCACATTTGAAATCTCATATGTGACAAACAACATCGCTGAGTCTGGGTCGATTGCTAATCCTACTGCTCCTCCAGTATTTAGAGGTTCAGTTACACCGATTGTAGTCTGAAGAACTATAGCATTTCCCACGATATCGTAGGATTGCATAGGTGTTGGGTTTGTGTTAATATCTGCTATCACGTACAGTGATTTCGCAGAGCATGTTCCAGTCAACATAATAGCCGTGATTAGGGCTGCTGCAAATATTTTGGTCCATAAATTCGTCTTTGTTTTCATTTTATTTTTATTTCTATCTAATTTGATTAATATCGTGTATATTATTTTTTTATTCCATTCTTTAAATAACGATCAGGTTTTCTCTATAATATTTCTTTACTTTATAGTTTATTTAAACAATCAATAATTGTTTCCATGGATTTAATAGATATTGGTTGTTGTCCTTGTAGATAAGCTGGTTTTTTAGGTATAAAGAAAAAAAGAAAGAAAAAGAAAGGAGTTGATCAGTGAAAAATTATTTCCTTGTTTTTTTCACTATCAGGTATGCGAACGCCGGGCTGCTTAGCAGGATCGCTAATGCTGCCATCAGTGATCCGAACTCTGGTGCAGGTATTGTTGGTTTGACTCCTTTCACCACATCTACTTCGGGTTCATTGTATGATCCGCCCCATACTGATTGGAGTTTTATGTATCGGTAGCTTGATCCGTTGAAGTCCCATACTGCCGTGAAGTCGTCGTTGCAAAAAGAGGTTACTCCGTCGCAGTATATTATGGTCCCTGTCTCTCCTACTGTGGACCATCCGTGTTTGTAGACTCTGTCTAAGTCTGCTAGAATCCAGGGGTCGACGCAGTCGCATTTTGTGTGGTCGAAGTTGTTGCATCCCCATATCTTGTATTCGAGTGCTTCTGCCGGGTAGGGTCCGTGGTCTTGGTTTAGGGCTACCACAACCTCTGCATATTCTGTAGTCAGGTCCCATACTCCGTAGTTGGGGTTTACTAGTTGCACCCATTTTCGGTCGAATTCGTCTCCCCATGTTTTGTCTCCGCCGGGGTCTGATATCCAGGTGTCGTCTCCGTTGGCTGGTCCGTGTCCGAATTGTCCGATGTTTGTCCAGCACATTAGTGTTCCGGCGCCGTTGTCGTTTAGGTTCCAGTATCCGTCAATCATCACATAGTTTGTGTCATCTGGTGGGTCGGCAGTTATAATTGTTGCTGCCATAAAAACCAGGATAATAGTATAGATCAATGTTTTTTTCATTTTTTTCCACCTATTTTTATTTTATTTAGCTCTATCTTAATCTAATTTACTGTGTTTTATTTTTATTCCATTCTTTAAATAGCAACATTGATTTCTCTATATTATTTCTTTATTTTATAGTTTATTTAAACAATCAATGATTGTTTCCATTGATTTAATAGATATTGGTTTATTGTACTTGTAGATAAGCGGGTTTTTGCAGGAATAAAGAAGAGAAAAATAGATAGTTGATCAGTAAAAAATTATTTTCTTTTTGTTTCACTGTCAGGTATGCATCGTTTAGGTCCCATTATCCGTCAATCATCACATAGTCTGTGTCGTCTGGTGGATCAGTGTTTTTTTCATTTTGTTCCATACATTTTATTTATGAATCTATTTAGATTCAGTTTTTATTACAAAGTCGGCAGAATACTGCGGCTTTTAAGCCGCAGATGAATGCCTAATTGCCGACTTTGTAAGTTCATACTCCACCCTCCAGGGTGGAGTTGTTGATTTTTGTTTTTTTTTGTATTTATTGTTTTGTTTTCTAAGAGATAAGTGTAGTAGAGGGGCGTAAGTAGAGAAAATTAGAACAAACCACGTTATTTTTATTCTTTAAATGAACAATATTTAAAATGCACTTAGATAATTTCATCTCTTCGCTTTCTTTCAGGGATTTAACCGAAAAACAGATCAACAACATCGAGGAAATAAAAAAAATCGCTGAAGGGTTTCACAGAGATGCCGAAACCCTTGAAGTGGTTGAATCCTCGTTAGATAAAAACATATCATCTGACACTGTTGTTTTGGAGTCAGGCCATCAGCCGAATTTTTTCCCTTATACCGGAACCTGGAAAAAAATTTATCTCTTGGATCTTTTAAAGAAAAAATTAGAGGATCAGGGAAGGGATGTTGTTGCCTTGTTTGGGTTGGCTGACTGTAATCTGTCCAATGCTTCTTTTCTCTATAAGAATAAGGTTCCGGCTAATACACGGGATGGTTGTGTTAAGGTTGGCTTTAAGATAAGTAAAGAGGATCGGTTTAAACCATTTAATCTAGTAGATAAGCCATCTGAAGTGGAATGGTGCAGGGAGCTTGAGAACATCAAAAAATTTTATCTTGATAATAGCCGGCTTGATGGATTGGATATTAGCGCAAATATCAAAGAGGTTATTGATTTAATGGAGGAATCATATAGTGGAGCAGTTAATTTCCCTGACTTGAATGCATTTGTTTTTTCTAAGGTATGTAATAGGGTTTGGGGTCTTGATGTGTTGTTTTTCAGGTACAGTGATGTTTTTTCGGAAAATATTTTTTTGGATGAGTCCTTGAAGCTGTTATCCGGAGCCAAAGAATATAATAGATTGCATAATGTTGCAGTAGATAAATTTGGAGGGATTCCCAGGGTTTCGGTTGGTTCTTTGCCTTTCTGGGTTAGGTGTGGTTGTGGCGTGAAGATTCCTGTGAATTCTGTTGAAGTGGGGTGTGTTGTCTGCGGCAGCAAATATCTTGTTGATGAAGCTTTTGTTAGGGGCAACTTTCAGGTGTTTGATTTCACTGCCGTTTCCAGGAACCTTGTTTTCTCTGAGGGTTTGGGTACGGCATTGTTTCTTTCGGGTGTAGGCGGCGGCTTTAGGTATGGTTTAGTTTCAGAGCATGTTGGAGAGGGTTTAGGCAGTCATTTGCCGGTGACTCTGGGCGTCGGAGGCAGGGATTTTTATATGGGTTTAGTTCACAGAATTCTGGTGCATACATTGATTAAGTCTTTTGGTCTCTCATATAGTGACCTATTAAATAAAAAAATTCTTGAATCCCGGATCGCAGAAAAAATCTTTGAAGTGGAACAGATGCGGGATACCTTGGAGAATAAGCAAAAGTATAAGGGTTTGCTTTCTTCTTATAGTACCTTATTAAATATTGTTAGGAGGGTTTTTTCTTTGACTTCGTCGGTTTTGGATCCGTTTATGTGTCTTGGTTTGGAGGGTGTTAAGGAGCCGTGGGTTTCTTTGAGTGATTCTTCTATTGTAGAAGAAAAAATATTTTTTAGGCTTGATTGTGGCAGCTCTTATGGTTTGTTTGAGGGGTTTCCGGTTCGTAGGTTGTTTGATTGTTTATCTAATATTGAGGTGTTAAAAAATGTTTGATAGGGTTTTGGTTTTGAGTCCGCATACGGATGATGGGGAATTGGGTTGTGGTGGTTCTATTGCGAAGTTTGTTAGTGGGGGTAGTGAGGTGTTTTATGTTGCTTTGTCGGCGTGTGAGAAGTCTGTGCCGGAGGAATTTCCGTCGGATATTTTGAAAAAGGAGGTTTCTTGTGCTACAAAGATTTTGGGGGTAAAGCAGAGTAATCTCAGTATCTTTGATTTTGAGGTCAGGGAGTTTTCCGGATGTCGGCAGAGTATTCTTGACACCCTTATTGAAGTAGGTAAAAAGGTTGAACCGGATATTGTTTTTACGCCTTCTTCTTTTGATACTCATCAGGATCATCAGGTTGTGAGGCAGGAGACTTTGCGGGCTTTTAAGAGGTGTTCTGTTTTGGGTTATGAGCAGCCTTGGAATAATGTTACCTTTAATACGTCGTCTTTTGTTTTGCTTTCTGAGGAGCAGGTTCAAAAGAAGATTGAGGCCTTAGGCTGTTATGTGTCTCAGAAAAATAGAGAATATTTTAGCGAAGAATTTGTCCGTAGTCTCGCCCGGACGCGGGGTGTTCAAGTCGGCTCAAGGTATGCTGAAACATTTGAAGTGATTAAGTGGGTGATCAGATAATATGAGGGTTTTAGTAGACATCGGTCATCCGGCGCATGTTCACCTGTTTAGGCATTGTGCAGCGAATCTGGTAGAGAAGGGACATGAAGTCAAGTTCACTGCCAGGGATAAGGAGTCTGCATTGTATCTGCTTAAGTTTTTTGGCATGGATTATGAGATTAGAGGAGGCTTAAAATCGGGGATGCTGGATAAAGCAGTTAGTATGTTTTCAACTGATCATAGGATATATAAGATCGCTAAGAGTTTTAGGCCGGATCTTTTTGTTGGGGTTCATAATCCGTATATTGCTCAGGTAGCTAAGCTTCTTAGAAAAAAATCTATCACATTTACTGATACAGAGTATGTAGGTATTGCAAGTCGCTTGACTTTTCCTTTCACTGATACTATCTGTACTCCGTCTTGTTTTTTGGAGGAATTGGATCCAAGAAAACATGTCCGCTATAATGGTTTTCATGAGCTGGCTTATCTTCACCCAAATTATTTTAAACCGGATCAGGGGGTCTTGGATGAATTGGGTTTGTCTAAGAAAGAAGATTATATAATTCTTCGTTTTATCTCTTGGGCGGCTTCCCATGATGTGGGTTTGAAGGGGATTGGTAAAGCCGCTGATCTGGTTAAGTCTCTTGAAGATTTTGGCCGGGTTTTGGTCACATCGGAGGGAAAATTGGGCTCTAAGCTAGAAAAATATAGGATATCCTGTTCTCCGGAAAAGATTCATTCTCTTATGTATTATGCTCAGCTTTATCTGGGGGAGGGGGGCACTATGGCTGCGGAGTCTGCATTGCTTGGAACTCCTGCAATTCATGTTGAAGCTAACGCGGAGGGTGTTGCTACAGGTAGTTTTTCAGGTAATTTCCTTGAGCTCCGGGATAAGTATGGTTTGCTTTATTTTTACCCGGATCAGGGTCAGGCCTTTAGTAAGGCAGTTGAGATTCTTGAAAACCCTGACTCTAAGAAGGAATGGCAGAGAAAAAGAGAGAAACTTTTGGGTGATAAGATTGATGTGTCTGCGTGGATGACTGAGTTTATTGAAAATTATCCAGTGAGTTTTCATGAATATAAAAAAAGTTTGGG
>JAUWTD010000026.1 GCA_030609775.1 Candidatus Altarchaeota archaeon | reverse complement strand
CGGTTAAGAATAAAACCTTGAGATTTTTCTACAGGTATAGAATGACGACAAAGATGACCTTAATAGTTTTCTCAGTTCTTAGTATCCTAAATTATTACGCAATTATTTTCCTTCTAATATTTGATTTCTCATATTATTTAACAGAAATTATCATGAAAACAAGTATAAAAGAAAACATGCCAGCTACATGCCTTAACCAATAAGGGGGATTATACCTGCAAAAAAAAATGGATAACAAATTTTTAAGCAAAAAAAGGAAAAAAGGTATCAGCGTACACTCACCCATAGATGGACACATAATCGCCACTGTCCCGCATGCAACAGAGGAGGAGATAGAATCCGCAGTTGAGTCTGCACAGAAAGCATTCCCTGCAATGAAGGAGTTAGCTGTCACAATAAGACAGGAGATGCTCTTAGAGATATCAGAAAAAATAAAGGAGAACGCAGATAAATTAGCTGAAACAATAACATTAGAACAGGGAAAACCCTTAAAGGAAGCATATATTGAGGTAGATTACACCTACAAGACATTCCAAACTACCGCACACGCCCTCTCCGGGTTAAATGGAAGATGCATTGAATCAATGCTTGAACCAGAAAACAAATATATTCTGGAGAAATACGAACCCTACGGAGTCGCCGCCATCATCACCCCATTCAATTTCCCGTTATTGCTGCCGGCCAGCTCCATTGCCCCGGCACTTGGCGCAGGAAACAGCATAGTTTTTAAACCAAGTGAACTTGCCCCGATATCCGGACTATTTTTATCAGACCTAATAAAAGAAGTCGAAATCGATGATCCCTTCCTCGGAAAGAAAACACTACCCGACGGGGCATTTAACGTTATCACCGGAGATGCAGAAACCGGTCGTTTACTTACAAAGAATAAAAAAGTAGACATGATCTGTTTTACTGGAAGCATGGCAAGCGGCAAAAAAATCTATGAAAGCCTTGGATCAGGCGTCAAGGAATCAATTTCACCCAAAAGACTGCTCCTGGAGCTGGGAGGTAATGCTCCAGTCATTGTATTCGAGGATGCCGACCTGGAAAAAGCCATCGCATGCGTAGCCTATGGAAGCTTTACTTATTGCGGAGAGGTCTGTTTATCAACTCAACGGGTTTATGTAGAGGAACCAATCTACGATGAGTTCCTAAAGGGGGTGGTGGAGGCTGCAAAGGATCTGAAACACGGAGACCCGCTAAAAGATGAAACCGACATCGGACCCATAATCTCAACCAAACACCTAGAGAATATAACAAATTTTATAGGAGACGCCGAAGAAAAAGGAGGAAAAGTTCTGTGCGGGGGAAGAGACGGCCGATACATTAAACCCACGGTGGTCTCCAACATAAGAGAAGGTATGCTGATAGCAGACAAAGAAATCTTCGGACCCGTAGTGGGGGTCGCATCATTCAAGAGCCTGACAGAGGCGGTGAATCTTGCAAACCAAACACAGTATGGCCTATCTGCAGCAGTGTTTACAAAAAATATACCTAAAGCAATGGATGTAGCGAAAAAAATAGACGCCGGAACCATAGTAATAAACGACACCAACCAATGGTTTGAACCACACATCGCATTCGGCGGATACAAATGGAGCGGAACAGGCAGACAAGGAGGCATACACTCCCTAAAAGAATTCAGCCAAATAAAAACAATAGTAATAGATCATGCAACAGATTAACCCTACATCCAGTATTCCTTGAGGGTAACCTATATATTAGTGTTAAACATTATCCAAAAACATCCTCAAAACAGGATAATTTCTCTTCAGATTTTTCTTTAAGTGCATTCAATAGATCTTTTGTATCTTCTGGAGTCAAGATTTCATCCCTGTTCAAAATTTTCATCTTCACCACATCTATTTTAGGCATACCAACTAATTTCAATTAACTATTATTAATCCAGCAATAAATAACTATCAAAACACCAAAAATAGTAAAATAGATCATGCAACAGATTAATTCCTACATCCAGTATTCCTTGAAGGTAACCCATACCTGGGGGAGGTTTTGTTCCAGTGATCGGTTGTCTGTGAGAGAATCCATTAGTTTTCTTTTAGTTAAAGATTTTTGGTAGTGTCTATCCATTATCCGCCTGAATCTTTGCTCATATTCAGTTAGAAGAGATAAATCATCTGCTTTTATTGCTTTTATGATTGCTTGTGAGGCAAGTCTTCCGCCAAGCATGGAATAACTTATGCCGGCACCAGTTACGGGATCAGCCATGCCAGCAGAATCCCCGACAAGAAGTATATTATCTTCACAGATTCGCTCATGTAAGCCGCCAACAGGTATGGGTCCAGCACTCAATTTTGTTTTCAAACAATTTTTGAATTTATTTGATGCTACCGGATGCCCACTAATAAAAGCATCCAGGTACTCTAACGCAGTCTTACCTGCTAGATGAGACCTAACTGCTAAACCAACCCGGGCACTATTTCCACCTGACGGAAACACCCACACATAACAACCCGGGGCATAATCTAAATCAAAAAAGATTTCATTAACTCCCGGATCCACCTTACAATTGGAGATATCGTATTGTATAGAGGTTACTGAATCATTCCGCAGACCCAGAACCCGCGAAACAACAGAGGATGCGCCATCACAGCCCACAACCACTCTTGCGTTTATCTTTCGGCCACCCCTGATACGTACACCCGAATAATTATCTTTCTTTCCGATCAGATCAACGACATCAGAGTTAAGATGGAAGACTGCACCGCATTTTGCAGCAGATAAAGCCAGTTCCTTATCAAATAAACCCCGATCCACATTGAATCCATTTATGAGAAAACTCATGCATTTCCCGGAAGGAAAAAACGTTTTCATCGAATCTACTTTGCTTTGAATAACCTTCCGGCTTATGTCAGGGAAATCTATGCAGCCTACGTATCCGGCACAAGGAGACCGGCCGATTTCTTTTTCTTTCTCAAACACCGCCACCTTCAATCCTGCAGATGCAACAATTCCGGCAACAGTAGAACCCGCAGGACCCGCACCCACAATAGCAACATCCACGTTCATTTTTTCTTGCGCAGTTTTCTTCTCTCTTTGCGTATATCCGACCTAAAAATCCATTCTTTTTTGGTGTATTTTTCTCTTAGCTCCTCTGCCAGATTAGATTCAAAAGAAGACAAACTTCCATCAATTAATCCCCCGAGCACCCTGCTAAATCCTTCCCTTAAAGCAGTTTTTGCATCATTAACTGAGATGTCTCCGAGTTCTTTTCTTAGATACGTCATCCCATCCTCAGGTCTTGTTATGCCTTTTTTCAGGTTTTTAACCGGGTCAGTGAGTAGCATACTCATGGCTTCAAAATCAAAATCCACAAGAAAACTACCACCCGAATTAACAACCCCTTGAGACGTCATCTGACCGCTCCCGGAAATCTTTTTGCCGTTGGCATAGACACCGAATCTTTCAGTATCTATGCAGGTATCAGCTATTCCAAGAACATGGAGCGCCTCAATTAAGCCACCTAAGACGAATCCATAAACCTCTTTGGGTCCATGAGGAATCAGGGGATTATCTTCTTTGAAAATGATGTTGTAAATGATTTGATCCCTATCAGAGTAACCTGTTCCACCGCCAAGAATCCGCCGAATTATTGGTACCTTTTTTTCCTTGCATAGGTCTACGTTGACGTCCTCATATGCCAGCTGATGGAATCCAATATAGATTGCAGGCTCAGACGGCCTCCAGAAGAGAACCGTATCATCCACCAAGTCTTTGCTTCTGGCCTTCATTACGGCGTCAAAGGTTGCAGCAGCAAGAACATTATCTACCAAATCCAAGTCAACGAATCTCCAATCACTCATTTTTTTTTGTAGGGTTCAACAGACACGAGGCACCGGATCACCGACGGGCGTCTCCAGGATTCGCCTGCCTCCTATTACTGTTTCGAGTGTAACACAGCCTGTTCCTTCTGCGGTAACTTCGCCGATTATTTTTGCGTCCTTTCCATACCGGTTCCCATGCAGAGTCTTTAAAACATCAGTTGCATCATCTGCGGAGACACCGAAGATGATTTTGCCTTCATTTGCCACCGTCAAAGGATCAATGCCAAGCATCTCTGACGCAGATCTTACAGCATCCTGGAGAGGAATATCTTCTTCATTAATTAAAACACCCACCCCGGATTTCTGAGCCATATCATTTAACGCCGACGCAAGACCACCCCGGGTCGGATCCTTCATCGCATGAACTCCATACCCTAAGACTTCATTGACCATATCCCAGAGAGGGGCGCAATCCGAACACAGTTTTGTTTCAAATTCTATTCCCTCACGCTGAGACAAAATAGCTAGTCCATGGTCGCCGACTGTGCCGTTAACAATTATTTTATCCCCTACCTTCAAACCAGAATCCCTGACTATATTCTTTGCTATGCCGATTCCGGTGGTTGATATAGTAAGACCCTCCCCTTCAATAACCTTCGTGTCCCCGGTTATCAACGGAACATCGGCTTCCTCTAGAACAGCATTAAGAGAATCCATGATCTTTTCCAGATCAGAAAACAAAAAACCTGCACTTACGATGAATGCAGAGGATAAAGCAAGGGGTTTGGCTCCCATCACTGCAAGATCATTTATTGTCCCGCAGACCGAAAGCTTCCCTATGTTGCCGCCATTAAAAAAAAGAGGCTTAACCGTATAAGAGTCCGTAGTCAAAACCAGGGTCATATCACCTAAAGGAATCGTTCCAGCATCATCAAGTTCATCAAGCCCAATCCCTCCCTGAACCTTCCGGAGAGTAACCTTTGCAAGAAGCCGCGAAAGCATATCCTGCATAGCAGTTCCGCCGCCACCATGCTGCAAGTCAACCTTATCCATTTTTTTTATTCCACCTGGTTTTCTTTCGCATCCCTAATCCAGTTAACCACATCATCAAGACCCTCCCCGGTCTTGATGCTTGTAAGAAAAACGCTGAGCCGGGAATTTAGTTTAAGTGCGTCATCTCTCATTTTCTGAGGGCTTGCATCAACGGCATCAGCTATGTCTATTTTGTTTATTACTGCTGCATCAGATGTCACAAAAATCATCGGATGTTTTTCAACTGTGTCATCTCCCTCACTCACACTGACAACCGTTATCCTTTTATGTGAACCAAGCTCGAAATCAACCGGACAGATGAGGTTTCCGACATTCTCAATGAATAATATATCGATTTCATCCAATGAAAGCTTATCGAATGCACGCTTCACCAGATGAGCATCAAGGTGACACTCCCGGCCAGTATTCACCCCAACAGAAGGAATACCTGCCGCATTCAGGCGACCCGAATCCAAGTCACTTACCACATCCCCTGCAATCGCAGCCACCCGGAACTCAGAAAGCTTCCCTGCAAGGATTTCAATCAAGGAAGTCTTACCTGAACCAATCGCACCCAGGATATCAACTGCAAAAACCCCGTGCCCATCAAGAATCTTTTTATTCTGCTCGGCAAGATTCCGGTTCAACTCCATAACATCCCGACCCAACTCAATCACATGCATTTTTTATATATAATATAGGAGAGATTATTCAAAACCTCCAGAATATATTTGGATACAGATACATAAATTTTGTATTCTGAATAGTCAGATAGCTAAAAAAAATAGTTTGTTTTTATTCTGCAACTATTTTTCTGATGATGCATTCTCTACCTTTTATGATCTTTACTGTGTTTTTGCATACAGGGCATGTGAGCTCCAAGGGTTTTTTGTAGGGATCCCATGAAACCTCTTCTTCGTGTCCGTTTATGCATTTTATGACAATGGGAGTAGTTTCCATATGTATATTTGCGTTTTCCAGTAGGGTGTCCTTTGACAAACACTCAAGTGCGAATCGGAGCTGATCTATTTCAACCATCATCAACTGCCCTATCTCCAAAAATACCCCGGTTACTTTTTCGGCGTGGTGTTTCTGGGCCTCAACTATGATGTTTTCGACTATGTCTCCAGCAACAGAGAATTCGTGCATTTTTTTTTAAATTATTTAAGTAAGAAATTCTTGAAAAGAATTTCTTAGCTATTAGAAAATATGGATATATTTTCTAATTCAACAAACCCTCAATGATTAGGTCAACTGCTTTATCTTTTTCTAACCCATGCGCCATCAAGGTCTCTAAACCCTTTTTGTCAACTGTTCCGATTGCTGCTTCATGCGTTACCTTCGCGGACTCATTCTTCACAGAAACTATAGGAATGGCTTTGGCTCTTGCATTATCCTTAATGATTTCAGTGCAGTCAACGTGACCCCGTACATGTGCGGCGTTTCCTTCGGTGATGTTCAAAACCTCACTTACAGCATTATCTTTTACCGCAATCCTGCTTTTTATGACGCTTCTTGCACCTTCACCATTTAACCTGACCTCCTCTTTGATCTTTATAATGTCTTCTTCTTTTCCATAAACCTTTGTAAGGATTTCAGTGACTGAATTCTTTTTAGCATCAACGACATATTCAATATCCAGCCTACCGACTCTCCCGGTTACCAAAGAAAAATTTGTTTTAAATACACAGTTTTCACCCACAACAACCTTTGATTTAGGAACTACTTCAATCCCTCCAAAAGATCCGTGAAAATGTGTTTCAGTGTAGGTTAGAGCTGAATTTTTTTCGAGAAAGATTTTTGCATCCATTATGTGTTTCACCTCCTGAGCGTTGGGGAAAGTGCAACATGCCTTAATATCTGCACTGGCGTTTTCTTCAACAACTATCTCCGAAATGATTTCCTGCAAACCTTCTTTAGGGAGGATGCTAAAGCATAAATGCACGGGTTTCTTGATTTTTTTTCCTTTTTCTACAATAATCTTTATCTTTGCGCCTGTTTTGGTTTCTTTTTTTTCGATTATAAGCCCGTCTATCACATTCGATTTAAGGATCCTGTTTCCCTCAACTACCATACTTGCAGTATCCTCTGACTTAAGATCCTCAGGCATGCCACCTGAGAGCTTATAGGCCTCCATTATTTCTTCCATTCTTTTAGGTTTCATATTTTTAGTTTAGCCTCAGAGTATTTTTCTGTCGGACAACTCTTACATACATCCCGGAAGTATTCTGTAACCTCCAGGGGACTGCCGTCCTTTACAATGTAGCCGTCACAGAGCAAGGTCGCCCTGTCAGCGATTTGGGCTACCTCTTCCCGGTGAGTTATGAGAAGAATGGTTGTGTCCTTTTTCAATTTGATCATGACATCCAACAGATCAGTTAAGGAAACAAAATCAATGCCTGAATCAGGTTCATCAAGTATCGCAAGCTTAGGTTTCAAGACAACAATAGATGCAAGCTCTATTCTCTTTCTCTCACCTCCACTCAGTTTATGATCAACGAACCGATTCAAATACCTTTTAGGGTTCAGGTTAACCATCCTCAACGCCTCTTCTATCTCCGCTTTATTGTTTTCTCTTCCAAGAGAAAGATAATCTTCCACAGTCAAACCCTCAAATCTTGCAGGCTCCTGCCAGGATAAGGTGATCCCCCGTTTTGCTCTCTTGGTTATGCCTAAATCAGTTATATCCTTATCATTAAAAAATATTTTTCCTTGGGTAGGTTTATAGTCTCTGCAACCCATCAACATATATGCCAAAGAAGATTTACCTGAACCATTCGGTCCAATGATTACGTGGATTTCGCCATTACATACGTTCAGGTTTATCCCCTTCAGGATTTTTTTCTCATCCCGCTCCAACACGAGATTCTTAACAGCTAACATTTTAGATTATTTTTTTGTATTTGTAGGCTATCATGCAGGCGCCTTCACTTGAAACCATGCAGGGACCTACCGGGTTTTCTGGCGTGCATTTTGTTTTAAAGAGCGGACACTCCATAGGATATATTATGCCTTTGAGTATGTCTGAGCATCTGCAGCCGGTTGAGACTTCATCTGACTCAACCGAGATTACGAATTTTTTCCGGGCATCATGACATGCGAATTCGTCTCGTATTTCAAGCCCGGACTTGGGTATGAGTGGAAATCCTCTCCATTTCACATCAATTGTTTCAAAGACCTCGTTTAGGATATGCTTCGCCTTAGGGTTTCCATTGTATTTGACCACCCGAGGATAGTTGTTTACAACAGAGTAATCCGCATCTTTAATCATCTCAAGGAGTCTAAGGACCCCAAACAACACATCAAGGGGCTCAAATCCGGAGATTACCTGAGGGATCTTGTATCTGCTACTTAGAGACTCATAGGGTTCAACTCCGATTATCACCGATACATGCCCTGGATCAATAAAGCCGTCGACCTTAGCAGATGACTGGATGCCTGCATCATTTAAGAGAAATTCCATTGCAGGGGGTATCAGCCTATGGCAAGATAATGCAGAGAAATTCTTAGGCGAATCCATGACTGCAGACGCCGTCGAAGGCGCGGTTGTCTCAAACCCGATTGCCAGATGAACCACCTCACGTGAAGGATTATTTTCAGCTAGCTTTATTGAATCAGTTATAGAATAAACAACCCGGACATCATAACCCTGCGCTTTTATGTCCGCCAGCGACCCATTGCTTCCAGGAACCTTAAGCATGTCACCAAATGTTGTTACAGTGATGCCTTTTTTTGCTAAAAAGATTGCTTCATCAACCTCTTTAGTGGTTGTGACACAGACAGGGCACCCGGGACCTGAAACAATCTCCACATTATCAGGAAGCAGAGAACGTATGCCAAACCGGGATATCGTATCCTCATGGGTTCCGCAAACGTGCATTATTCTCACATTACCCATATCCTGCGACAACTGATTTATCTTTGCAGATGCCTTCTGGGCAAGCATCCGGTTTCTGAAGTCGCCTGTATTCATTCTTCTAAATCATCCTGGCATTCTAGAAGCTCTTTCCAGTACCTTAAACTCTCCATTGCATCCTCTTCATCCATGGTCTGGATAGCGTATCCCGCATGCACGATAACATAATCTCCGACCTTTGAGTCAACAAGATCCATTCTCACGCTTCTTTTAACACCGCCAAAATCTACCACCGCTTCTTTTCCGTTTATTTCTAAAACCTTGGAGGGTACAGCCAAACACATTTTTTTTTTAATTATGACAAATCATTATAAATAGAGAAACACATACAAAAAAATCAGATGCATACTGCAAAAATAAGGATTTCAGGAATCGTGCAAGGAGTCGGGTTCAGGCCGTTTGTCTATAGAACAGCTAGGATTCGGGGTCTTAGAGGTTATGTAAAGAATCTGGGAGATGCAGGAGTCGAGGTCAGGTTAAGCGGCGGAAAAAAAACGATCCAATTATTTGTAGAAAATCTGAAGGATAGTGCACCAGAAAATGCAAAGATAGAGGATATTGATATACAATGGGTTGAGGAGAAAAATAGATTCAGGGATTTCAGGATAATACCAAGCGGAGGCAGTGGATTAGGTGGCACAGTATCCCCTGACGTAGGGGTATGTGAGAGATGTGTAGAAGAGATCTTTGACATAGACAACAGAAGATACAATTACCCTTTCACCGCATGCCTTGACTGCGGCGCAAGATTCACAATCCTTAAGAATATTCCGTATGATCGAATTAACACATCATTTAGTGAATTTGTTATGTGTGATTCATGCGATGAGGAATACAAAAATCCGGAGAATAGAAGATTCCATGCCCAGACCATTGCGTGCCCTGAGTGCGGGCCACATTATTATCTCTTGGACAGCAAGGGAAAAAATATATCTAATCCAATAAAAAACACAGTAAACGCATTAAAAGATGGGAAAATAGTGTGCATAAAAGGTGCCGGAGGCATGCATATCGTGTGCAGGGCAACAGAGGATGCATTAATCAGGCGGCTTAGGAAAAGATTAAACCGCCCAAATCAGCCCTTTGCCATAATGTGCGCAGACACCGATATGGTGGAAAGATTAGCAGACACTAAAAAAGACGAAAGAGAGCTATTGAAATCAAAAGAAAAACCGATCGTCATAGTTCAGAAGAGGAAAGACCATATAATCTCTGATTTAGTCTCTCCGGGACTTGACAACATAGGAATTATGTTACCCTACATGGGAATACATTACCTCCTGTTTAGAGGGATTAGTGAGCCGCTTGTGATGACTTCGGCAAACATATCAGGTGAACCGATGCTGACAGAAAATGAGCAGGCAAAGGCTATGAATGCTGCAGATATGTATCTGTTCCATAACCTGAAGATAAGTAACAGGTGTGATGATTCAATCATAAAGATTGTGAACAACAAAAAAACATTTCTAAGGCGCAGCAGAGGTTTTGTTCCGGCTGCCCTAACCCTTAAAATAAAATCTAAATCCAATAAACCCACAGATAATGTTTTAGCCCTTGGCGCAGAACTTAATACAAGCATATGTCTGCTGAAAGGCAGAAACAACGCAGCATTTCTAAGCCAATATATTGGAGATACGAGAAGCCCTAAGACAATGGAGTTTTTAGAAGAATCAATTAGATACCTGCTGAATCTGACCGGCGTAAAACCCGATGTCGTTGCCTGTGATCTGCATCCGCTTTTTAACACAACAAAGCTTGCAGAAAGGATTAGTTCAGAGTTAGGTGTGCCATTAGTCAGGGTACAGCACCATTACGCACATCTTTCGTCATTGGTTGCTGAACATGGGATAAGAGAGATTATTGGAATATGTTGTGACGGCGTCGGCTATGCAGTAGACGGGTTATGGGGTGGGGAGGTGATAACATATGCCGACGGAGGATTCGATAGGATAGGGCACCTGATGGAACAAAAGATGCCTGGAGGGGATGCGGCAGTCAGGTATCCTGCCAGAATGGCTGCAGGAATCCTCTACGACCGATTCAGTGAAGCCGAGTTAAGAGACATTCTTATTAGAAATAAATTGTATTTCAGACACAAGGAAAAAGAGATAGACGTAGTACTTACGCAGTTGAATAAAAACATTAACGTATTCCGAACCTCGTCAATGGGCAGGGTCCTTGATGCCATCGCCTCTATTCTAGAGATATGCCCCCAGAGGACATATGAAGCTGAGAGCGCAATGAAGCTGGAGAGCGCGGGAAATAGAGGAACTCCCATATATGCAGACCAGATCCCTCTCAAGGTAAGAAAGAATATTTTGGATACATCAATTATCGTAGAGAAGGTTTTGGAATTAAAAGAAGAAGGATATCGCATCGAGGATATTTCTATATCAGCAGAAAAAGCGCTTGCTGAGGGAATCGCCAAGATTGCAGTAAGTGAAGCAGATAAAAAAGGAATCCAGACCATTGGAATAACCGGAGGGGTTGCATACAATAACTCAATTGTCAGATTCGTTGCAGATTATGTAGAAGAGAATAGACTAAGGTTTCTGCAGCACGTAAATATTCCGTGTGGGGATGGGGGGATTTCGTTTGGGCAGGCTGGATATGTTAGGATGTGCAACAGATGTATAGGAAAATCATACTAAAATTCAATAAATATGCAAAAGCAGCATACCGAGAATACATAAGTAACATTAAGCGTTGTTCTTTTTTAATAAATGATTGTTAATAGATTAGTAATGATTATTCATTACAATTAAAAGACGACATTAATCTGTGAGGTGATGAGATTGGATGTGTTTATTTGTAACTGTGGAGGCGAAGTCAAAATCCCGGAAGACATGGATTTCGGTGATGATGTGGAAGTTAAGATTATAGATGATATCTTCTCAGGTAAAACCAGGGATGAAATAAGCTCTTCTATCGAAAACGGTAAACAGGTTGTAGTTGCCGGCCCAAGTCCGAGAGTTATGGAGAAATTCTTTAATGATCCGAATGTTGAACTTGTTAATATACGAGAACATGTTGCATGGGCTAATCATGATCCTGGAAAAATCAAGGAACTTATCAGTGGCGCCGTAGAAAAACTAAGGAATTCAAAGATAGTTAAAAAGAAAACCACCATCATCCGAAACAAAAATGCATTAGTCATCGGCGGAGGAGTGGCAGGATTAGAGACCGCAAGACAGATAGCCAATGCAGGATTTGATGTTTACCTGATTGAAAAAGAGCCATTCATAGGCGGAACAGTGGCAAAATTGGATAGGCTCTACCCTGGAGGCATACCTAACTCACATACATTAGATCCTCTGATAAATGAGGTTGTTGTAAACAAAAACATTGAAATTTTAACCAACTCCGAGCTTGAATCAGTGAGCGGAGGGATTGGAGACTATAAAGTAAAGATTAAGACAAAAGGAAACATCGTTGAAGGCAAACTACCAAAGAAATGCGAGGAAGTCTGCCCGGTCACCGTAAACGATGACGGCGTTGAACGGAAAGCCATTTATTATATGCCAACCTACCCGGATAGTTACGGAATCGACTTCAAGTCATGCAACAAGTGCGGTGAATGCACAGACGTCTGCGGGGATATTAGCCTGGGGGAAACCGAAAGATATCTTAAGGTCGGGGCAATAGTTGTTGCAACAGGGCTTAAAGACTATGATGCGTCTGCTATAACGGAATACGGCTACGGCAAATACAACAATGTTTTAACTAAACTCGAATTCGAACGCAAATTCACAAATGAATTAATAAAACCTAAAAGTGTCGTTATCGTGAATTGCGCAGGATCCAGAGACGAAAACCATCTACCATACTGCTCAAGGGTTTGCTGTCTTCTTGGATTGAAGGAGGCGAAACTAATAAAGGACACAAACAGGGATATAGATGTTTATATAAACTACATCGACATGAGAAGCTTCGGTCCGTTTGAGGAGTTCTATAATACTGTGCGAGAAAACTATGGGGTTAAATTTATCCAGGGAAGACCCTCAGAGATTCTCCAAGACTCCGACGGGGCCCTTGTTGTTAGATCAGAGGATATTTTGCTTGGAAAAAACATTGAAACCAGAACAGATTGTGTTGTTTTGATGACCGGCTTTGTTCCAGACACTGAATTGTTTCAAATGCTAGGAATCCAGGCAGATAACGGGTTCCCAACCGAATACGTTAACTCCTGCCGCTCAGTTGATTCAAACCCACGCGGCATACATATCACAGGAGCAGCAGCATTCCCAAAAGGGGTTACAGATACAGTAACCGATGCAAGAGAGTGCGCAACCGAGGTAATAAATGTACTTAGTAAGTACTCAGTTGAGAATAAAACACCTGTTGCCACCATAAACAGCGACATCTGCAGCGAGGCAGATTGCAGGATTTGCATCACAGTATGCCCTTACGGAGCAGTATATCTAAAAGATGAAGAGGTTACTGTAAACCCTGAACTATGCATGGGCTGCGGAATCTGCACCGCCACATGTGCAGCCGGAGCGAATCAGTTAGAGGGATACGATGACAAAGGTATGCTTGCACAGATATCCGGAATGGTAAAGGAAGGAGACATAGTTGCATTGCTTTGTAAGTGGAGCTCATACAGCGCCTCAGATAAGGCAGGATATGAGCGACTTGATTACCCAGAAAACACTAAGATCCTCAAGCTTCCATGCACCGGAAGAATAGATGCCCAGATGATCCTAAAGGCCTTCAGCTCAGGAGCCAAAGGGGTGCTGATCGCCGGATGCCCGCCGGATGCATGCCATTATTTCACAGGGAATTTTAAGGCAAGGAAAAGGGTTATCGCATTAAAAGAATTAATCGGACAATTCGGAATTGATCCAGAATCCCTTAGAATCGAATGGATCGGGAAAGACGAATCAAAAAAGTTCGTTGACATATTAAATGAATTAAATTCCAGCAGGGGGGTTAATTAAAAATGGCAGACAAGAAAAAACTTAAGCTTGCGATATGCAGGGGTGCAACATGTTCAGGGTGTGATATCGCAGTCTTAGACATTCATGAAAAACTTCTGGATGTCCTGGAGGCGGCAGACATAGTGTTTGCACCCACCTTAATCGATGTGAAATATAAGGATGTTGAAGCCATGGAGGATAATGAAATCGACGTCTGCCTCTACCATGGAGCAGTCAGGGATTCGGAAAACGAACACATGGCCAAAGTAATGAGACAGAAATCAAAGATACTTGTTGCCTTCGGCGCATGCGCGTGTTTTGGAGGGATCTTTGGCTTAGGCAATGTCTCAAACAAGGAAGGAATATTTGAGGAAGTATATAAGAAAACCGCGTCAACAGACAATCCAGAATATGTTACACCCCAAACAAAACATGTTGACAAAGAAGGTCATGAGCTCACCCTTCCAAGATTCTATGATGACGTATTTACATTAGATGACAAGGTTGATGTCGACTGCTATATCCCGTTATGTCCGCCGACACCTGATCAAATAATGACTGCACTAACTGCGATAATATCAGGGAACATACCACCTAAGGGAGCAGTAATCGCATCAGAGAAAACATTATGCAGTGAATGCGACAGAACCAAGTCCACTGACAGGAAAATTGACAGGATCTATCGGCCTCATGAGATCGAAATCGATCAAGAAAAATGTATGCTTGACCAAGGACTATTGTGCATGGGTCCTGCAACAAGAGCCGGCTGCGGCACAATCTGCATAAAGGCCAATGTTCCGTGCAGGGGATGTAATGGCCCGACAAAAGAGGCCTTTGACCAAGGAGGCAACATGCTAAATCTTATTGCAACCATATTTGATATAGAGGAAGAAAACCTCACCGAAGAGGATATAATGAAGATAGCAAAACAGATCAAGGATCCATTGGGAACATTCTACAGATTCACGCTCCCGAAATCAATGTTAAGGAGGGTAAGGATTGGGGGTTCTTCAAAATGAGTGAAAAAACGGCAGAAGGAAACAAAAAAGAGATAATAATATCTCCGGTTACAAGGCTTGAAGGTCACGCAAAGATAGATATATTCCTCAATGATGAAGGCAATGTTGAGGATGCCTATTTCCAGGTAGTTGAATTAAGGGGATTTGAAAAATTCTGTCAAGGCAGACCTGCAGAGGAGCTGCCAAGGATTGTGCCAAGAATCTGCGGAGTATGCCCCAACCCACACCACATGGCCTCAGGCAAGGCAGTGGATGGCGTGTTTGGTGTTGAGCCAACAGAGACAGCTAAAAAATTGAGGGAGATGAGTTTGAATGCACACTTCCTCCACAGCCATATCGCCCACTTCTATGCCCTCGCCGGCCCGGATTTTATTGTCGGACCAAATGCAGACCCGAAAGAAAGAAACATCGTCGGAGTCATTAACAAGGTCGGCGTAGAGATAGGTGGACAAGTGATTCAAGCGCGGGCATATGCCCAAAAGATCCAGGAGATCGTGAGCGGACGAGGAACCCACCCGATAAACAACCTACCGGGCGGATTAGCCAAGGGACTGACTGATGAAAACCAAAAAGAAATCGAACAAATGGCCGAAAGCCTTGTGGATTTCGGTAAATTCACATTACAGATATTTGAAGACATCGTCCTGAAAAACAAGGACTATGTAGACCTGATAACAGGAGACGTATATCAACATGAAACATATTATATGGGAACGGTTGATGAAAAAAACAAGGTAACATTCTATGAAGGAGAAATCAGGGTAGTGGACCCGGAAGGAAAAGAGTTTGTGAGATTCAACGGCGAAGACTACCTAGACCATATCGCAGAACGCGTGGAGCCATGGACCTACCTTAAGTTCCCGTTCTTAAAAAATATTGGATGGAAGGGGTTTGTCGACGGGAAAGATTCAGGCATCTACCGGGTGGCGCCGCTTGCAAGATTGAACGCAGCTGACGGGATGGCGACTCCATTTGCACAGGAAGCATATGAAAAAATGTATGAAATCCTTGGAAAACCCTCACACGCAACCTTAGCTATGAACTGGGCTAGGGTAATTGAGATCATGTACTCTGCTGAAAAGGTGCTGGAGATGATCCAGGACCCAGAGATTACAGACCAGGATGTTAGAAATATACCAACCCATGTAGCAGGTGAAGGAATAGGGCAAGTTGAGGCTCCAAGGGGGACACTATTCCACCATTATTGGGCTGATGAGGAAGGCATGATGACGAAACTTAACATAATTGTTGCAACCGGCAACAACAATGCAGGAATCTGCATGTCAGTGAAACGGGCCGCAGAAAAACTAATCCACAAGTTTGAGGTCAACCAAGGCATACTAAATATGATTGAAATGGCATTCAGGGCATATGACCCATGCTTTGCCTGCGCAACCCACACACTTCCAGGACACATGCCAATGGAAATTCGGATATATGACTCAAAGAAGAACATATACAAGAGAATCTCTAGATATAACGAAGAATACGCTTGCACATTATAAGTGATGAAAATTCTGGTGCTTGGAGTCGGGAACCCAATCCTTAGGGATGATGGTGTTGGAATCCATGTCGTAAGGGAATTAAAGAAACAGTTAACCGGCGTGGATTTCAGGGAAGTGAGTGTTTCGGGTCTGGAGCTTGTTGAATTATTCAAAGGATACGAAAAAGTCATAATAGTCGATGCAATCAAGACAAAAGAAGGCAAACCCGGCAGAATATACAAGCTAACCCCTGAACAGATCCCAACACTACATGGGGTTACGCCACATGATGCAGATTTTAGGACTGCAATAGAATTTGGTGAAAAATTCATTGGCGGAATGCCGAAAAAAATCGATATTTATGGCATAGAGGTCGAAGAAGTCACCGAGTTTGGTGAGGACTTGACTCCAGATGTCAGAAAAGCTATTCCCGATATAATTAAAAAAATAAGAAAGGATATTAAAATGGATCTTGGCGGACTTAGTGAGGAAATCCAGTTAGAAATGGATGGAAAAACACTGAATTATTGTTTCAGTTGTGGAATGTGCACAGGCGGATGCCCCTCTGCAAGGATTACGGACAGCAAATATAATCCCAGGAGAATCTTGCATAGAGCAGTGATTGAAGGGGTGTTAGATGAGAATATCTGGTTGTGCACTAACTGTTATACCTGCCAGGAGAGATGCCCGACAAATACCAAGGTTGCTGACTTAATCAGTTTAATGAGACGGATTGATGTTAAGAAGAATGGAATTCCTGAATTTATTAAACCATTAATTGAAAATCTTGAAGCATGCGGATTCACTGCAAAAATCGGCGATTTAGAAAACAAGAGACGAGAAAGAATGAACCTTCCGAAGGTTGAACATACCTCAGGTGAGATAAAGAAAATAATAGAAAAAACAGGGGGAGGACTATGAACAACAAATACGCATACTTCATCGGATGCACGACACCGTTTAGGGTGTCTAACTATGATCTTTCAACAAGAAAAATCATGGACAAATTAGGAATAGAGCTCGTCGACATACCAGATGCAGGATGCTGCGGCCTGTACTATGAACTAGTTAATGAGTTAACCTATCTTTCCATGGCTGCAAGAATAATTTCTATGGCAGAGGATTTGAAACTTGATCTGATGGTGGTGTGTAACGGCTGTAATGGATCATTGTTCAGGGCAAACCGTAAACTAAAACAGAACCATGAACTCAGGGATGAAGTAAATGAGATCCTCTCAGAATTCGGCAGAGAATTCAAAGGCACAATCGAGGTAAAACACTACATCAAGGTTTTATGGGAGGATCTGGGCGTTGATAAAATAAAAGATGCAGTAACAAAGCCACTGAACGTTAAGGTTGCAGCACACTACGGATGCCATCTCCTGAAGCCCTCAGAAGAGCTTGAATTCGACAACCCAAAAGAGCCAGTGAGCCTGGATCAATTAATAGAGGCCACGGGGGCAAAATCCATAGACTACTACGATAAATTATTGTGTTGTGGAGGCTATGTTCTTGCAGCAGACAAAAATGTTGCATACACTATGACCGGAGAAAAACTAAAGAATGTCAAAAACGCAGGAGCAGACATAATGGTGACAAACTGCCCATTCTGCCATGTTATGTATGATGCAAACCAGAGAGCAATAGAAAATGAATTAGAGAAAAAATTCGGGATTCCCATCCTCCATTACCCGCAGCTTTTAGGGCTTGCAATGGGATACACTCCAAGAGACCTAGGGCTTGAACAGAACAGGGTTCGAGTCGACCCGGGTAAGTGGTAGATCTTCAGGTAATAATGAGCAACATGCATGATATTCCCTGACCTCAAGGTTGAGTTTCTTAGCCTCGGCGTATGCAGCAGGTGTCGGGACAGCGATGTTGTTTACACCAGATTGCACTGCCAATTTATCTATCTCTGAGCGGATACCGCCTTTACCTCTTGCACAACCCAAGGAAACATGGGTGTCTGGAAACCTTAACCTGGCGTTACATAAAATATTTATTACATCATTTGGATTTATTCTTATGTTTTCCATTGGAGTTCCAACAATATTTGTTAAACCGATCACGACAACATTCGAAGGCTTTATTGCGGAAATAATATCAAGAGCAGATATTTCATGAGATAACCTGCCTTCATACAAGCCAACACATACATGCGTAGAAATATTTCCAATCCCGGCCTTTTCAAACGCCTTAAGGGTTTTTTGGTAGTCTTCAGGATATAGTTCAATGCCATACACCTCCCGGGTAACCTCCACTGAACCAACGATGTCAACACAGACTCCATCGATTCCCGCATCTTTAAGATCCCGTGCTTCGGCGTAGTCCATAATGCCAGTATGGGCAATAAGGAGCATACCTGTTTTCTCTTTCACCTCCTGGATAGCATCCAGGAAAGGTTCAAGCGGAACCTTCCCATCTATATTACATCCTCCGGTAAGAAGGGCGCCTGTTGAACCATTCTTGTGAAGGTTCAAACACACCCGCACAAGCTCTGAAGATGTAAGAGCCGGGACAAGCCGTTCTATGAGTTTTCTGCCGCAGTGCTTACAGTTGAGGGCACAAGAGGATCCCGTAAGGGAGATAGCTGGGAAAAAGTTGGAGGTATAATAAAAATTTATTCTTCGGCCAAAGTTCTGATAGGATAGTCTCCTAGATTCCTCGATTAGATTACCCATAATCAAACACTATAAAGAGATTAAGAATATAAATAGAAACATTCAACCTATCCTGATTTTTTTCCAGCCAAAAGAAAATAATTAACTGATGAAGGTTCTTATCACCCTTGGCCCCACACAGGAGCCAATAGATGCTATACGGTATATAACTAATGCAAGTTCAGG
>JAUWTD010000035.1 GCA_030609775.1 Candidatus Altarchaeota archaeon | reverse complement strand
GGTGGAAAAAGAGAACCTTGATTTATTAAATAAGATGAAGAAATTGAAGATAGATGTGGTCCCGGTGAATACCTCGGAGCCGTTCCATGTTCCTTTAAGGCGTTTTTTTAGTATGCGACAAAGAAGACAGGGGAGATAAAAAAGATGCAATATAGTTTCGAGGATCCTTTGGCATTAATTCTTTTGTTTTTACTGCCCTTGATTGTCTATCTTTACAGGGATTATGTAAAGAAGAGGAAGTCTGCTGCCTTAAGATTCAGTTCAATAAAGACCTTGAAGCTTGTTTCACCTAAAAAAAATATTCGATTGCATCTGCCTTTTGTCTTGGTTTGGGTTGCTATTTGCCTAATTATTTTAGGTCTTGCTGACCCGCATATTCCTCGCAAAACCCTTAAAGAGGGTGTGAACGTTATATTGGTTATAGATGATTCAGGGAGCATGGCGGCCTCAGACTATAAGCCAACGAGATTGGAGGCTGCTAAACGTTCTGCAGAATCCCTCATACTTGATTTGAACCCTAAGGATAACGTAGGCATTGTTGTCTTTGAGTCAGGGGCCTCGACTGTATCATATCTTACTCCTTTTAAAGATAAGGCAATAACTAAATTGAAGGCAATTAAACAAAAACAGGGCCGGACTGCTTTAGGGGATGGCTTAGGGTTGGCTGTGGATATGGCTGCATCGATTCCGAATAAAAAGAAGGTCATTATTCTTTTAAGTGATGGAGTGAATAATGCCGGGGCGGTGAGTCCAAAGGAGGCAATAGATTTTGCTAAACTAAACAAGATCCAGGTCTATACCGTGGGTTTGGGTTCGGTGGAACCGGTTGTCTTAGGATATGATCTATTCGGCAACCCTGTGATGGCCCAACTCGACGAAAAAACCTTAAAAGATATTGCAAAAGAAACCGGGGGCACCTACTCTAAATCAGTAGACGAAGACACCTTAGATGAAATCTATAAAAACATAGGGGAAAACATTGAAAGAGAAATAGAGGATGTGAGCATAAAGGACTGGTTTTTTGTAGGCGCCCTCCTCACGTTACTCTTAAACATTTACATCATTTATGGGAGATACCGGATCATAGTCTGAATGCCTGGTGAATTAAAATGAAACAAATTTTTGTCATCATAGTACTGTTTTTCTTAATTAACCTAAATGTAGCCTGTGCAGCAGACAGCATACAAATAGAAAAAAGCCTTAAGGATCCGGATGCCGTAGTCGGAGGCGACGTCGTGGTTTTGCTGGAATTCATAAACCCTTTCAGAGAAGAAATTCCTTTGAAGGTTGTTGACCAAAACATTCTGGGAGGTAATGGAATAGATATCCAGTGCCTGGAATATACTTTACCTGATCTTAAACAGATAACCATTGCTTATGATCCGATCAAGCTTACGGAATCAGGTCAATTTGTCCTGGGTTCAGCTCAAATAACCTACATTAATCCCTTGACCGGGTTAGAGGAAATCGTGGAATCTAATACATTGAATGTTTCAGTTAAGGCCTCAAACGTTTCCGGGACACAGGTTAAGGGCATAACAACAATCTATCAATGTGGCGGAGTGAGCATGCAGTCAACCTCCCAGTCTTCCCAGTCGACTACAAGCACGCAGCCTGAACCTGAACCGGAACCGGATCCCGAATCTATTGAGAACCGGATACAGAATAATCAAATGAACCAGGACTCTGGCGCCTTAAAGCAGCAGATAGGGGAGCAACTCCAGGAACAAAAAAAGATAGATGAAGCATTCCAAAAAAATGTTGTAGAAAACCCAAAACTGCAAAAAATGCACCAGGATCTATTGGATTCAGGTTACAGTGTCGTTGACGCATCCTTTAATCCTTTAACAAATGATTCAGGCAGCTTCGAATTCCTATACCAGAACTCAAGTAAATGGAATGCAACATTGAAGGGCCGCATAGAAAACGGAACCATGAAAGAATTAATGGTTTTAACCGATGAAGAAAAACAAAAGATCATTAATCTGTTACAGGAAAACAAGCGTTTCCAGGAGTACCATCAACAGTTATCTAATCAAGGCTTTAACCTTACCCCGATTCTATTCAACCAAATATCTTCGAACCATACCGAAATAATTGTCCCCTACCTAAACCGCTCCGGCGCAGAGAAAAAGATCACCGCAGACTACATTGACGGAACCATAAAAAATGTTTTTTTGGAGGATGAGAACCCGGAGAAGGGGTTTGGTTGGCTTATGTTCCTGGTTTTTTTGGCTGGATTTATTGTTTTTGTATTCTACAAGTGGTTTTATAAGAAACCTGAAAGCATTTATACCAGGGATTCTTTAGGTGGGGCACTCAGAGGATCAGTTGATTATTTGGCGGAGGCTCATAGGATGCTTTCTGAAGCAAGGATTTTGTTTGGTGAAGGCCGGGAAAAGGATGCGTATGAGAAGGTTTCGCAGGCGGTTAGGCTTTATTTTTCCCATAGTTTAAATCTGGGAAGGGAGTTAACTTCTGCGGAGTTGTCTCTTATCCTGGAAAAAGAAGACGCAGATTATTCTCCTGGAATCTTTGAGTGCCTTAGTTTATGTAGTCTAGTTGAATTTGCAAAACATAAGCCACAGGACGCAGATTTCAAAGAAATAATCGATAAAGCAGAAAAAATAATCACCTAAAATTTTTTTGTTCCTGGTATCGGAAAGCTACAGGGAGGCGGAGTTGATTGTGGAGAACCTAAATGATAGGTTCACAGGAAGCTTTAAAGAAACTCAAGACCTGCTGCAGGGTTCACCTAAAAGACCCTGAAAGCAACTTTTCATGGACCACAACAGTAAACCTTGAGAAAATACAGGACAAAATTCTAAAAAAAACTCGGATGCAGTAGGGAAAATATAGGTAAAATTTAGACAGATAAGCCCTTAATTCCTCTCTCTCCCCCTATGATTGTATTTATGCGAAGCAGTTCATATCCTCATTTTCTTTTGTGCTTTGAATACAACTCTGAAAATTCTTCTAAGCCTTATCTCCAAATCTTCTCTGATTATTTTACGCAGAAGCCCTTTGGGTATATTTTTATTCGCATGTATGGGGGACAGTAGTTACCCTCCCGTCTTCCGATTTCAATCTTACATGGGAACCCTTTGTTCTGACAACTCTAAATCCAATGGATTCCAAAAACTTTACAACTTCTCTGCCTTTAATTCAGGAAGCTTAGGCATTCTGGATGCATTCAGAACAAATAAGCTAATGTCAACACAAAACACACATATACACTAAAACATTGTTTTTATTTCATTCTTTTTCTTCCTTGACATACATTATCTTTTATGAAATAGATGGAGTTTTGAATCTATTTTTTTTTAGTTCTTTTTTTGCATGAAAAATTTTTTTTAGTCAAAAACTGGAACAATATATAAGAAAAATACTGATTAAAGGTAACAAAGTTCAACTAATTGTTGCCGTCATATATCACTTTTTATATATGTAAAATTATAGGTAAGCAATGTGTTCGGGAATTTCTATTTAAGAGGTTTTTGGAAATTCTTTTAATACATTGGGTGGTTGAATGTATTATAATATTTCGGCAAAAGAATATTGTATACGCATGTATCCCGGATTATATCCCGGATTAACCCTGATTCTAGATTCTTTGTGCTCACATCTCAAAATTATTTCCCTCATCTCAAAGTCATCTCTATTAAATCAAACCCTAAAACAGGGGATAAAATAAATAAAAATAAATAAAAATAAATAAAAAAAAATAAAAATGAAAACAAATATTTTAGTTAAAGGGATTGTTTTTGGACTGATGTTTTGTTTATTACTGACCGGTATCATATCTGTCTCTGCCACTCATTCAAGTTCGGCTGATTTGCAGCCTGAGTGGTCTGCTGCCGGGCAGACAATGGATTATACAGTAACTCTATGCAATAATGCTACAAGTGAGGATGACATAGATGAGGTAAGGATTTACAAGAACACTGATTACACAAACTTTATTGCCAATAATAAAACTGGCTGGTATTTAGGGGATTATAATCCTGTGAAAAAATATTACCCGTACACTGCTATAAATTCCTCTTATTATCTAACTCCTGGAGATTGTGCAAATTTCACCTTTTCTGCGACTACACCAGATGATCCTGCAGAGGTCTGTGAACTTCTATGGGAATTTGAGACCAGAGACGTCACTCAGATGTGGCTTTCTATTAATGATACAACTGGCATAGATAGTGATCCACCGGTTGTAAATAAAACTTTATCTGGCGGGCAGACCAGCGGAGTATGTCCTCCTGGGGCAGGGGATGAATGCTGGATGACTCAGGATACAGTAATAAATATTAGTGTCTGTGATACATCCGATGAGCCATGTAATAGTGGAATGGATTATTGTGTCTGGGAGTATACTGTTGATGGGGTTTATGAAGATGGTGATACTGAATACAATGGTGAGTGTATAAATTTCAGCATACAGTTTGACGAAGACTCCGTTCATGTTCTGAATGTAACTTGCTATGATATTGCAGGTAACATGGTAGAGGATGTTGAAACCTTCCGGGTTGATTCAACTGCGCCGGAGACAAACAAGACCTACGGTGACCCGCATTATCCCCCGGGCATAAACGTTGGAGCAGCTTACCCTCACTGGATAACTACATCTACTCCAATCACCTTGACAGCCGCGGATGGCGGAGATATATGTCATATCGATAATGTTACAACATATTACAGGGATTTTATAATTGATGAACTGGCATGCATGGATGAGTTATACTGTAATCCAGGGTGGTATGGGAATCCTGAACTGGATTTTATAGTCTATGAGGGACCATTCTACAAAGAGAATGAATCCTGTCACGTGATTGAATTCTACAGCGTTGATGGATTAGGGAATACCGAATCAATGAACCGGCAGTGTGTTTTCGTGGAGGACACACCCCCTGTAGGAAATAAAACCGTTGGTGATCCGAAGGTGCCCTGTGATGTTAATGATTCAAGTAATTGTACTTTTTGGGTTAGGGATCATGTAACTGAGATAAATCTGTCTTGTGTTGACCCAGAGCCGCATCCGGTAGATCATGAAGAGGTCTGTTATAAGGTTTCCTTAGATAGTGCGGATGTAACCGCCCAATACTGTGCGGTGGGCCTGGAGAATGGCTGGTGTTGTGTGGGTTCGCCTCAGAGCGTAATCTTTGAGGAGGATTCCGTTCATGGTCTAGAGTATTATTGTAGAGATGCGCTTGGAAACGCCAATGAACCTGATTTAGAGTATTTCCGGGTTGATTCAGTTCCTCCTGTGATAAACAAGACCATGATGGGTTCATGGCTTGGAGATTGTCCGCCTGAAAGTGGAAGCGATGTTTGTTATGTGGCTGACAACGGCGAGAGCGGGGTTAATGTAACTGTTCATGACCCTGATCCCACAGGAAAGGGATGTAATGTTGGCGGAGTGCAATGTGATTACGAACTATGGTGGGTGACTGATGCGGGGGCGTCTTTGGTTGATTCAGGTTGTTTTACTGATTACGCGGAGATAGTTTTCACTGAGGATTCCACTCACTGGTTGAACATAACTTGTACGGATGCCTTAGGCAACCAGGTTGAAGACAATGAGGTATTCCTTGTTGACTCTAAGCCGCCGGAGACAACGAAGACCTACGGGGAGCCTCAGAAGGTTGACCCGGTTTGCGTGGATTATTGTGAGATCCAATGCGGTATGGTTATTCCCTGTATTAATTTCAGTTATGAGCAGTGCGTGGAGGACTGCACGCACAGTATGTGCACCTGGTGGATAACAAGTGATACCCCTGTGAACCTGTCTGCTGTGGATGAAAAGGTTGGTGTTGACACAATCTACTGGAGAAATTTGTATTTCCCTGAAAACCATGAAATCTGTAACCTAAGTACTACTATGTATGTGCAACCTACTGCTACTGCTACTGTATCTGGCATGATACCTAATTTCTGCTATCCGGATTATTATTCACAGTTTGTGATAAATTATTCCGAGCTAGAGTGGAATGAATACACGGGCTCTTTTTATAAGGACCCGGAGTCATGTCACGTCATCGAATACTATAGTGTTGACCGGCTGGGGAATGAAGAGATAATGAAGTGGCAGTGTGTGTTCGTTGATAACACACCCCCGGAAGGAGTAAAGACAATAGGTGAACCAAAGCTTTCATGCATACTACCTAACAATTCTGTGACTAAAGCCGTAGGGGTACTAGGGGATGCTGTAACCTTATATGTGATTGCTGACAATGCAGGTGATCCGAATCTACTTGAAGCATACAATGTAGAAGCTAATGGATCCCTGACCTATGTGATGACATATAATATAACAGATATCGCGGGCGCCAACGGGGCTGTTGGAACTGCGCTTGATACTGTGAATGATCAGTTGTTTGTGACATTCGAGTTTGTCGGTGAAGTGTATATATTCGATGCAAATAACTTCAACCCGATCGGAAACATATCAACCGGAGCAAGTGATCTGGCTGGATGTTTTGTGGATACGAACCAAGGATACCTGTATGTTGCAGATAGGAATGGAAAAAATGTTTATGTATATGACCTTGCTACGCACAATCATATAACCACTTATGATACGGGGTTATATATCTATGGGCTGGCTTTTGACCATAACAATAACAAGATATATCTCACAGACGGGACAAAAACAGTGCGTGAATATAATACAACCATGGGTCTCTTGAACACGTATTCATTGCCAAATAATAATGTCGGGGTTGCAGTGGATGCAAGGAATCCAAGTGATGTATACTTGTATACGACAACCTGGTATTATTCCCCGGATGCTTTTACAAAATACCGGATAAATGATGGGACATCAAATCAATCAGCTACTATCCCTGATCCTGCAGGAATAGCAGTGCACCCAACTGACAGTTATGTGTACATAACAAGCGGACGTACTTATAGCCTGAGGGCATATGACTCAGCAACAATGACTGAGATACAGGATGTACCTATGCCTGGAACATGCACAGATCTTTTTGTTGGAGCGGTTATATTTGTACCCTACTGTGGGGACGGCAACCTGGATATTGGCGAGGAATGTGATGACGGCAACACTGAAGACGGAGATGGCTGTTCAGCTAACTGCCAGATAGAGGTGCCTGTCGGACCTGATTGTTGGTGGGTGAGAGGTAACGTAACCCTTGTAACCTTGGACTGTGTTGACCAGGAGCCTCATCCCGTAGAGCAGGAGACGGTGTGCTTCAGGGTTTCTTACGATGATCCGAGCTGGCATTACATAACAGGACAATATTGTTCAGTGTATGGAGGCAACATGAGTGATGATGACTACTGTTGTGTCTATGTGGGAGATGAACCCTTTGAATTCTATTTCATGGAGGATTCAGTCCACGACCTTGAGTTCTACTGCGTAGACCATCTTGGAAACACAGAGGAGACAACGGACTTAGAGTACTTCAAGGTTGACACAGAGCCGCCGAACACCACGAAAACTTACGTGGGTCCACAGTATGTGGATGAAAACGGCACTAAATGGATTGATGGCGTAACAACAGTTGAGCTTTCCGCAGTAGACGGCGGACCAATCTGTGCTATCGGCGTTAACCAGACTTACTGGAAGGATATTCGTTTGATGCAACCTGCGGACTGGCATTACTGTTACAGTAATTGTGATTTATGGAGTCCGAATCTGACTGAGGCGTTCATTGAATTACAGAACGGCAGTTTCTGGATGGGTACAGAGTGTTGTCATATCATCGAGTATTATTCCGTGGATGATTTAGGTAACGCAGAGGCTGTTAAGTGGCAGTGTGTGTTCGTTGACAAGACACCACCTGAAATCGTTAAGACCTATAGTAGACCCTACTTTAGTGAGGAAGGTGTTGAGTGGATCAGTTCGGAGACAAACATCTCCATTAGTGCATATGATCCTGAACCGCATCCATCTGGTCTGAAAGAGATTTCATACCGTATATCCTTGGTGGATGACGAAAACTGCCGGAACCAGAGCGTCTGCCTGGAGGCAGAGGGTTCAGGTAACTGGGTTGAACATACCGGTGATGCGGTGCAGATTGGTGAGGAGTCTTGTCACCTGATTGAGATCAAGGCAGTTGACAACGTGGATAAGGAATCTTTGCATAAGCAGTGTGTTTTCGTTGATAACACCCCGCCTACACCGAATAAGACAGTCGGTGATCCGAAGACTATCTGGGATGGCCAGGATGCGACATTCTATGACATAGCAGATAGATGCTGGAATGGTTTAGGGGACGAGATAGAGTGCTGGAGGGTTACTTTAACTACTCCGATCTCTATGCAGTGCGTTGATCCTGAGCCGCATCCGGTGGATCATGAATCGGTCTGCTTCAACGTTGAGGTGGATGCAGATGATGAGACGGAAGAATACTGTAGCCACTACGGCGGAGTTTATAACGGAAGCGGTGACGGATTCTGTTGTATAGATTATACGGTAGAGGACTTCATCTTCCTTGAGGAGACCGAGCACAATCTGGAATACTACTGCATTGACGCTCTTGGAAACAAGGGACCAATGGATGAGGAGAAGTTTAAGGTGCAGGGTGTACCCTTTGAGATCCAGATAAACAAGAAATGGAATCTGGTCTCCGTACCCTTTATGCTGATAGACGATGACATAGGGGAGGTCTTAAAGGATGTGGAAGATAGCATCGAGTCTGTGTGGACGTATGATTCAGAGCATCAGATCTGTGGTGAGGACTGGTGTGTTTATACACCGGACGGGGATGACTCCAATGATAACCTACATCGCCTGATCCCTGGTTGGGGTTACTGGGTGCTTGCAACCGAGAATGACTCGCTTCTGATTGGGGGTAGTGAGATGAAGCCGGCGGTTACACCGCCAATTAGAACCTTGTTTACTGGATGGAATCTGATCGGGTATCATGGAACAGATGATCTGGAGGGCTATTATGGTCCGGCGGGTAACGGGGATCTCTCGTATTGTGCACTCTACTCTCTGAGGAATGTTTGGGGTATTCCAAAGTGGGTTACACTGTCGACTTATTGGGAGCCTGATGATGGTGATGAGTGGAAGGACTTTGGTTACTGTGATCTGTTGGATCCTGGTGCAGGTTATTGGGTGCTTATGCTTGAAGATAGCATCTATGCCCGGTCGACGGCCTGTCCAGAGGATGTGTGCAGTATTTGATGGATTCACCCCTAATCCATCATTATTTATTTTTTTTATTATTTTTAGTAGAAACGTGTACAATTAATATGTATCTTATATAATTTCATGTACAATATATAATGAAAATGAAAAAATTATCGGCTTTTATGGTATTAATCATGTTCTGCGGGTTTGGGTTGGCTCAGCTGGGCATACCGCATCAATTCTATGGTTCAGTGGATTTTATCAATGGTCCGGCACCCGACGGCTTATCAGTTGAGGCCTGGGTGGATGGTGTGTCGGTTGCTGAGTCGGTGACCTTGAACGGAGAATATGGTTTTGCTCCGGAAATGTTTTTTGTGACTGACCCGTACAATGACCGGGACGGTAAAAATGTTTCTTTTTATGTGGATGGGGTTGATACCGGAGAGGTTGCAGTGTTTGTGAATGGTGCAACATCTAAATTAGATCTAAGTGTTCCTGCAAGTCTTCCGGTGGTTACACCAACTACCCTACCCTCTTATGGTGGTGGGGGTCGCAGCTCTGGGGGCAGCTCCGGTAGCGGGGGAGGTAGTGTTGTTGCATCACCTAAAATAAGTTGTTTTGACGGAATACAAAACCAGGGAGAAGAAGAGATTGACTGCGGCGGACCATGTGATCCATGCATATCTTGCTCTGATGGGATACAGAACCAGGGTGAAGAAGGAATAGACTGCGGGGGTCCATGTGATCCTTGTCCGACTACGACGACGTCTGCATCCACCTCTACTACTATGCAGGATGCATCATCTACTTCGACCACTGCTCCAGTTACATCAACTATTGTCGGGGCAACAACGTCGACAACAGTAGCTGCACCTGCTGCTACAGGCAATGTCTTAGAAGAGATAGGGGGTCCGGTGTCTTTAGTGGTTTTGTTGTTTTTTCTGGTGTTTCTTGTATATCGTCTGCAGAAGAGAGGGAAATTGTAGTAAATAAAGTATTAGCTAGTCTTTATCAATTCCCTTAAGCCTCAACAGATATTGTCGTGGGGGCTTGTTTTCTATTTTTCCATTGAATTATTTAAAGTGGACTGGGTTTCCCTCTCTCATTGAGTCAAACTGGTTTGAGATTCCTTTTAGATATTACTTTTTTTTTTGGGGCTGAACCTATTTTATCCTTTACTTTCCTTTAATAAAAATTTGTGTGCAGGAATTATGGAGATGGTTTTTCCATTGGTTTTTTGTTTTTCTTCTTTGTTTGAGGAGATTATGTAACCTTCGTTGATCTTGAACTTTTTCATGAACACATCTACTAATTCCTCCAGAACAAAATAAATTAAAGAGGTGTTTTCATAGATGAACCACTTAACCCGATGCCAAGGAATCGAAAAAAAGGGTGGATTATGTAACTTCCTTTAGAAATTCTTCCCTGTTTATTTCCGACTGTTTCAGAATGCTTATCAGAGTACCTATTTTTATTGGATTCTTCCTTGGGACCACAACAAGAAGGGTTTTTCCATTAACCTTCTTATGCAAGGACACATGACTACCCTTTTGTCTTACTACGGAGAAACCTTTTTTCTTAAGAATTTTCAGAATCTTATTCGATGAAAGCAGAGGCAGTTTCATTCTCTACCCTGCTAGCCTTACAGGGATCTCAGCCCGGAATATTTTCGGGATAGAAACACCTTTTTTAAGATCTTCTCTACTTAAACCTAATCTCTCCAGAACCTCATCAATAATCCCTAACTCCCTGGCACTTTCCATATAAAGCTCAACCGCCTCAGTTATGTTCTCCATCGCTTCTTCTATGGTCTCTCCTTGACTTGCAACATCCAAGTCAGTACATACGACAGAGTAGCCTCCCTCGAGCTCCTTTTTAATAGACACATTCAATAGTACCTGTTCCCTCATATTATATCTTACGAATTTCGTATATAAATCCATCTCATTGGCTGTGCTATCCCACCTGATTACTTACACTTTTGATTTTGAGTGTAAATACGTATGAGGTGAGGTAGTGTGAAGCTTTCAGTAGACAAAAGGTTTTGGATTATTAAGCGGCGCTTGCAGGGTGCGAGTGTTGTTTTTATCTGCCAGCAGGCTGGGATCAGTAGGCGTACATTTTACTATTATTGGCGCATGGTTCCAGCGTGAGGGGTGGAAGGGTCTTAGAATAAGATCTCGCAGACCTCATACGATCCATCGGACGCCTCAGGAGACAGTTGATTTAGTGATTGAGTTGCGGAAAACCTGAGGAGGTGGGGTCCTTCACGGATTGAGGGATATCTACGTGGGACCCCTAATCCAATAAAAACTTTATTTTTGCATATTATATCCCCTTGTTAAGGTATGCAACAATAGTCACACAAGAATTATTATGGCATCCTTTTTTTTTGTTATATATGATCCGGTCTGCAAATACTTGAATTTGTATCCCTGTAAGGGTAGACTTTTTGAAATTGTTTAACCCTATAGGGTATATGAACACCACCGAGATTAAGAGAATAATTTGGTGACCCCCGGAGGGAGAAACGCCCTTTTTTCCCACCTAAAATTGTTTAACTGCATGTTTTTGAGGTGTGTGCTTTGATCTATTTCTTTTTGGGGTTCCCTTAGAACATAATATTTTTTTATGCCAATGTAATGGCATATAAACTATAAAATATTGCCATTATAGTAGAAGTATTTATAAAGGATGAATATATTAATTACTTTATGGTCAAAAAAACATCAACTGAGATTGATATTAACTCCCACTTAGTAGGTTTTAATCCCTGGTGGGAATCAGGGAAGGTTTCAGATGAACTGTTAAAGCCGTTTAGAAGGCTTAAATTTGACACATATTTTGACTCATTAAAGGATAAGAGAATACTTTGCATCACTGGATTAAGGAGGGTGGGGAAAACAACTTTGATGTATCAATTAATCCAGGAATTACTTAAAGAAACTGATCCGAAAAATATCCTCTATGTTTCTTTTGATAATGTTGAATTAAAGAGTATGCAAAATCCAGTTAAAAAAGTCCTTGAAGCCTACATTGAATTACAAAACAAGGACTTGGAGGAGGGAAAATTCTTTGTATTTTTTGATGAAATCCATTACTGCAAGGATTGGAGTTTTGAATTAAAAAATTATTTCGATCAGAAATATCCGATTAAGTTCATTATCTCCGGATCTTCCTCAACGAGCCTCTATAAGCTAAGTTCAGAGAGTTTAGTTGGTAGGATCACCATAAGTCCATTATATCCGTTTTCTTTTAAAGAGTATCAGTTATTCCATGACAAGACGCAGACCGAATCCATAAAACAGTTTACTTACGTTAGAGGAACTTTTTTTAAGTCATTAGAAGTTGAAAAATTGTGGACACACATAAAAAAAAGAGAAGCAAGCTTACTGCATCATAGAAACAGTTTCAGGAGGAGGCTTAATGAATTCATATTAAAGGGGGGATTACCTGGGCAATTTGAAGTCGATTCTTTATTAAAATGGCAGAATTGGTTGAGGCAGGATTATACATCCTTGACC
Source organism: Candidatus Altarchaeota archaeon (assembly GCA_030609775.1). Taxonomy (GTDB): domain Archaea; phylum Altiarchaeota; class Altiarchaeia; order IMC4; family QMZM01; genus JAUWTD01. The sequence goes on along the minus strand of JAUWTD010000035.1, from coordinate 2,835 downwards.
TTGTATAAGGACATACTGGAATTCTATGAAGTCAGAGAACCCAAAGCCCTGGAAGATTTACTTAACCTGATTGCTAAAGAATCCGCCCAGACTTTTAGTTACTTATCTCTTGCAAAAAATCTTGGATTGAAAAAAGACACCCTGAAAAATTATTTATTATATTTGGAGTCGGCTTTTCTTGTTTCGGAATCGGAGGTGTTTTCAAGAAGTGTTATGAAAAAGATAAGGCGGCGCAAGAAGGTTTATCTGGTTGACAGCGGCATGAGGAACGCCTTTCTTAGAATAGATAACGTATTTTTAAGTGAACAGGAATTAGGTAAAACTATTGAAGGTTTAGTTCACACCCATATAAAACAAACGCTTTCAGATCTTTTAGGTGTAGAGGATCCAAGCATGCATTATTGGTCCGGCGCCCAGGAAGTAGATATCGTAATGGAGTGGGGAGGTAAGGTTTTGCCAATAGAAATAAAATACAAAAATAAGATAACAAAAAAGGATTGGAGAGGTATCGAAGAATTCATGCACGAATTCAAGGTTGAAGAAGGTATCGTGGTGACCAAGGATTTGCTAAAATTAGAAGAAATTGAATCCGGCACGGTTTTGTTTCTACCCCTATGGCTATTTTTACTTGCCACCTAAAAAAAAAGGCGTTTTTTTTATCTATTTATGAAAGATAGGGGTAAGGATCATAGATATACTATCCACTAAATTAATCAATCAACTTTAACAACTCCAAGGTCCTTATAATCTGGATCATGTTCTTTATCTTTGTTGTATGGAAATCCTTATCTCCCGTGATCAAATAATCTGGTTTGGATGCGAGCACCGCAGCTAGAATTGGTACATCCTTCTCGTCTCTTATCAGGTTCTTACTTTCATCTATTCTATTTTGATATTCTTTCCAGTAGACTACCTCTAGATCTGTTTCCAACAGAAAATCTCTGCTTATCTCTGGAGGCACTCCAAATCGCTCAGCCACATCTACTAATTCCTCCAGAACAAAATCCGAAACAACTAATGTTAATTTACCCTGCTCAGATAAAGCTATTAGCTTTTCTTCATTTCCAGAGAAAAATATTCCTGATATAAGGGTATTTGTATCCAGAAAGACTCTGTATTTATTTTTCTGCACACTCCTTCCTCCACTTATTTTCTCGTACTTCCTCCACTACCTTTTCAATATCTTTTCTCGTGACACCCTTCATCTTTGCAAGTTTTTTTGCGTATTCTCTGAGCTCTTTAGCAGGGGTTTCAATTCTCTTCAGGATTACTAAATCCCCTATTCCGGAGGCTGCAAAATACTCTCCCTTCTCAAAACCCAGCCTCTCCCTGATCTGCTCAGGGATCGTTATCTGTCCCCTCTGCGTCATCCGGGTGATGATGGGTTTTTCAATCTCTTTTACTTTCATTTTCATTCAATAAGAAAATAAGAAATTCATACTTAAATATCATAATCTTTAACTCATCTTTCAAAGAGGGGGGATTTTTTTTGTTTGAGTGATTATATTAATTTTGTTCACTGCCAGAATAAACATTTATATAATAGTATTGCACAATTTTAATTATGATACTTCGGGATGTTTTAAAACAGATTGTAAAGTCTCAGGAATCTGAGATACTCTCTGCGGAAAAGGGTGTTAAACGGGAGAGACTTGGGGAAATAGATTTAGATTTGCCTCACGCCCAAATAATCTCCGGAGTAAGGAGATGCGGTAAAAGCACATTCATGAGGCAATTAATGGATTTAACGGAGAACCTAGGTTATTTCAACTTTGAGGATCCCCGGGCTTTAACCTTTGAGGTAAGTGACTTCAATAAACTTGAGGAGATATTTAATGAAGAATACGGTACATGCAACGCCTTTTTCTTTGATGAGATCCAGAACATCCCTCAGTGGGAGGTCGCCGTAAGATCTCTTTTGGATCGTGGAAAGAAGGTTATAGTAACAGGTTCCAACGCTTCTCTATTGAGCAGGGAACTTGGAACCAGATTAACTGGCAGACATCTGCGCCATGAATTGTTTCCGTTCTCCTATACTGAAATGCTGACTTTAACCAAAAAGAAGCAGGGGGTTGAGTCATTCGATAAATATATGCGAAAGGGGGGGTTTCCAGAGTATTTGAAATACAGTCGAATAGATATTCTTCAATCATTGTTTGAAGACCTTATCGCAAGAGACATAATAGTCAGACATAATATACGGAATTCCAAAACGTTGAAGGAGATGGCGGTGTATCTTTTAACTAACACCAGTAAAGAGTTCACATACAATAGTCTGAGGAAAATCTTTAGCCTGGGTTCCACTAACACTGCAACATCTTTCGTATCCTACCTGGAAGATAGCTATATAGTCTTCATTGTACCCAAGTTTGACTACTCCTTAAGGAAGCAGTTGGTCAACCCCAAGAAGGTTTACTCAATAGATGTTGGTCTGGCAAACGCTAATTCTGTCTCGTTTTCAGAAGACCAAGGAAGAGTTCTGGAAAATATTGTTTATTTGAAACTCAGAGAGAAAACAAAGGAAATATTTTATTATAAAGGAAAAGGGGAATGTGATTTCGTGGTCAGGGAAGGTAAGAAAATAACGAGAGCAGTTCAAGTCTGCTATAGCCTCAATGAAGAAACCCAAAAAAGAGAAATCAACGGGCTATTGGAGGCACTTAATGAATTCAACCTAGCGGAAGGATTAATCCTCACACACGACCAAGAGGACCAGATAGGGATTGGAGGCCGAAAGATAATAGTGAAACCTGCATGGAAGTGGATGACCTGAAGTGGATGAACTTGAAGTGGATGAACTTGAAGTGGATGAACTTGAAGTGGATGAACTTGAAG
>JAUWTD010000074.1 GCA_030609775.1 Candidatus Altarchaeota archaeon | reverse complement strand
GAAGCGCCATCTTCCACAGAAGACTTTATCCGACCATCCCCCTTACCAACAACCTTAGAATCTTTAGAAGCGCCATCTTCCACAGAAGACTCCACCGGAACACCCTCCTTACCAACAACCTTAGAATCTTTTGAATCACTGATTTTCGCAGTGGCTTTTACTTGATTGCGCCTTTTTTCGGCGATTTTTCTTTTTATGGCACCAAGGAATTTATCCACTTCCTCTGAATCAGTGCCAGATGCTTTTTTAATCTTTTTGTCAGCACTACCTTTTTTTGCCTCTACCTTAGAAATGGCACTCCCTATTTTGGGGCCTCTTTTGAGTATCTTTTCCCCTACAAACGTGTATTTTAGCTCTAATATATCCCGATCTACAAGAACCTTGATAAATTCATTTAGTGAAACTGCATCCATGCCAAGAATCTTTCTGGCATCATCTATCCTAACTTCCCCTTTCTTATTTACAAGAATAACCAGTTTATCAATACCTGTTTTTAAGGTGCGCATCTTCTCTCTTGGAATGTTATTATATAAGATTTAAGTTTTTCTAAATAAAAAAAAAAAAATCAGAGTAGTTTCCCATCAGCTATCCGCTCATATGCTTCAAGATACTTTTGGGTTGTTCCCTGCACTATATCTGCAGGGAGTGCGGGAGCTGGAGGTTCCCGATTCCATTTAATGTTTTTTAGGTAGTCTCTTATAAACTGTTTATCAAAGCTCTTCTGCGAGACACCGGGCAAATAATCTTTTATAGACCAGAATCGGGAGGAATCCGGAGTCAACAATTCATCTATCAGAATCAGTTCACCCTCAAACATGCCGAACTCAAATTTTGAATCAGCGATCAAAATACCCTTAGATTCAGCCTTCTTAAAGGCTTTCTCATAGATTCTTATGCTTTTTTCCTTCATTTCCTCAGTTAAGTCTTTTCCTATGAGCTCTACAATCTTCTCTTCTGAAACATTCACATCATGGCCGGTTGAAGCCTTTATCGCCGGTGTGAAAATCGGTTCACTGAGTTTTTCTGATTCAACAAGCCCTAAAGGAAGAGTTATACCGCAAATAGATCCGTTAAGCTGATATTCCTCCCACGCAGAACCTGAAACATAACCCCTAACCACAGATTCAACATCTATTCTATCAGCCTTCCGGACAAGCATAGATCGCCCCCTAAGGAGTTCAGAATACTCACCTAAAGGTTCAGGAAACTCTTCAATATCTGTTGTTATCATATGATTCGGAATAATATCTTCTGTGAAATTAAACCAGTAAGCAGACATCTGATTAAGCAACTTCCCTTTATAGGGTATACCTGTAGGCAGAATCAAATCAAAGGCCGAAACCCGGTCAGTTACAACAATAAGTAACTTATCACCCAGATCATAGATGTCCCGAACCTTACCCCGAAACAAAAGATCCACGCCCTCCAAATCAGTCTCTAAAACAATTTTTTCCATCCTAACTTTTTTTTTTCTTCATAAATCTATTTCTGTGCCATTCATCAACAAATGAATCTGGTTATTTACTTCATAACCTTCCTCAGCAGCTAAAACAAGATAATCACTGCGCATATCCATGCTGCCATGGCAAGGAATTATGTGATCGGGTTTCAGAAGCTTTAAAAGATGCCGATGATCCTCCCGTGACGCATGACCTGATACATGAATACCCTCAAATATATTAACTCCAAAAGACTTTAGCTTGGTTTCAAGCACATGCCGAGTCGCATAATTTAACGGCGTTGGAATAATGTCAGTACAAAAAAGCACTGAATCATTTTTCTGTAATTTAACCTGAAATCTTCCATCAGTCATCTTCGAGAGAACCGAATCAGGCTCCCCCTGATGCCCGGTAACAAGAAGAAAATACTTATCCCGGTCACCCAACTCCGCAAGAGCAGCCTTAATAGCCTTAGGGGTCGCAAGAAGTTTTGCATTGGAGGGAAGCTCCAATAAACCAAACCTCCTTGCAAGCTCAATATTTTTAACAAGAGATCTTCCAACAATCAAAGGAATACGCCCCACCTTCACCACTTCATCAAGGATAGACTGTATCCGCTCAATATGCGTCGAAAAGGTTGTTGCAATGATCAAACCCGAATCAATAAACTCCATAACATCCTTAAGCTCCTGCCGAACCAATGCCTCAGAAGGGGTTTTCCCATTCACCCGACTTCTCGTCGACTCAACAATCAACGCCTTCACATTACCTCTGCCAAGCTCCCTGAGCCGCTTGTAGTCCGTTCTTGCAATAATTGAATTATTATCGAAACGAAAATCACTCGCATACACCACATCCCCCTCAGGGGTATGTAAAACAACAAATGAACTATAAGGAATACTATGAGTCACCTCAACTAATTCCACAGAAAAATTAGAGGACACCTCAGATACTTCACCATAACCAATAGAACTAAAATCCCCTCCACGATATTCTCGCTTACCCATTTCCACAGTATAAGGCGTCGAAATTATCGGAGCCCGCGGCCTATTAAAAGGAAGACCCCCTATATGATCCAAATGCCCATGAGATATCACCTGCGCCACCACATCCTTTAAACGATCAGCCCGAGGAAGAACATCCATACGAGCAAGATACTCCGGCTTCTTAGCCTGCAACATACTTATCTCCCGATCATACATCTGAAGAGTATCAAGCCGAATACCATTATCTAACGCAACCGTTTCCTTACCTACTGAAACACCGGTCATATTCCGGCCAACAGCCTCATAACCCCCAACAGCAATTATTTTCATTATATTCTATTAGTTATTAACCTAGACAACATAAATACAGAAGAAAAAAAACACACATGCTACACCCAACACACAATAACACTCAAATAAAGCGAATTCAATGCAGCCTCCACCACTAACACACAATAACACTCAAATAATAAAAAAAAATGCAGGAAACGAGGTTCAAACGAACTGTCACGCCCAGTTCACATGCGAGTGCCATCATCGCTAACGCTCGATGACACTGAAATAAACCAGAATAAAATAAAAAAAAAATACAGGGGGGCTAAGCGACAGCGCACGCCCCACCTGTTTTGATCAAACTTTTCTTAAAAGTTTGCGGGAGACGAGGTTTGAACTCGCGTAGGCCTTCGCCACTAGGTCCTAAGCCTAGCCCCTTTGACCACTCGGGCACCCCCGCAAAAAGACATAAAAAGCCCTATTTAGCCTTATTTACTATTTAAAGCCTAATTTGAGCTTATTTTTTTGTTTTCCAGATTCCTCCTGTTTCCTTGACAGGATTCACGTGTTCCTCTGTTTCTTTAACAGAGCTTGTTTAAAGCCCCGTACCCTAAACCATGCCCCAGTAACAACCTGATGTAATTACCGAGGGTGTTTCAGGTAAAATTATATGGGATTCAGGATAAAATAATAGCCCAACACCTGGGGGGCTGAGTTTTATTTCTTTCTGTAGCCGAATTTTTTGTCGTAGCCAAGATTACTCTGACTGTTTTCATAGTTCAAAACCTGAATCTATGGCTTTCCGTAGGTTAGGGTTAGGGTTATGTATCCAGGTTATGCCTTTCATGGAGACAGCTATTTTGTTGCTTTCCTCAAGATATTCGAGTATTCTCTTCAAGGTATTGTGGTTCACCTGCCGGGGCAGCCTCTTTTTCAGTTCAGCTACTGTTACCACACGCTCATCCATGTTCTTTAATGTGTCCTCCACCATCAAAACAGTGTTTAAGGTTGGTGAGTGCTTAGGTCGAGGCACGTTCACATAAGTTGACATATTAATCACCAAAAGTTACGTAATAATAATTATTAGGTATTAATTCATATATAAATGCCTCGATCCGCCATGCAACAGCAAAAACACCAAAGCCCATGGGGGATGAAGTCAGAGCATCAGAACTTGCGTGAAACAAGGCCGGAGAAACGAATTATAGAGAGCCTATTTCCCACTTGTGGGTTCAGCGATCACAAGACAATCACAGTAAGAAGGACTCTGCTCAAAAACATATACCACAGTAAAGAAAAATGATAGACCACCCAAAGCAAACAGAAAAACAACACAACCAGCCTGCACAATCCCACTCTAACCCGCACCCCACACAACCCAAACAACTATCCACCATACACCCAACAAATACCCTCACGGAAACACAGGAAAAAAACCCTAAACAAGGCTAAGCGTAACAAATGCCACATCACAGAATAAAAAAAAATCAACCCCCAAAACAAAGACCACACCCCTCAAAACATATAAATGGCCTCCACCCACCGACAACTTTTTAAGTCGTCAAGTTTATTCTATAACATGAAAACCCTGTTTCTTCTCATATTCATCACTTCCCTACTCCTAACAAGCGGCTGCCTCGAAAAAGAATGTGAGACCTCAACCGATTGCGCAACCAAAACCTGTTTCACTGCAGAATGCAAAAACAACAACTGCCTTTATTCCCCAGTCCCCAACTGTTGTGGAAACAACAAATGCGAACCAACCGAAACCTACAAAAACTGTTCCAGCGATTGCCCCAACTGCGACGATGGAAACAAATGCACGGAAGACTACTACGACTACTATAAAAAGAAATGCACTAACACCCCAAACCTTGATTTAATCTGCTGCGGCAACAATCTATGCCAGGCAGGAGAAACCTACCTAAACTGCGCCAGAGACTGCCCCAACTGCGACGACGACAACAAATGCACAATAGACAACTACGACTACCACAAACAAGAATGCATCAATGAACCCACCACGCCCTGTTGCGGCAACGCCCTCTGCGAAGAAGATAGCGAAACACACAGCAATTGCCCTATAGACTGCCCCAACTGCGACGACGATTACGCCCTAACCACAGACAGCTTCAACTACTCAACTCAAAAATGCAGACATTCCCCCACTCTTGTGCTGGCAGAAGGCTTCAAATACACCTATGTAGCCGCCCACTGCCCAAAATGCCCAAAACATAACTCCTTCATCTACGTGACCAAAGAAACCACCGAATACTGGGAAGGTATCTTAGGGATTAAAATAGATAACAGCAAAAAAGCTTACCTAATGCGCTGGAGGCTCGGAAAAGACAACTCTGACGTGTCAATAACCCTACCCCTCACCGAAGATGAACTATCAGTAGACACCAACTACATCAGTGACATCAAACAGATTGAAAAAATCGGCGAAGCCGGCGATTCCGTGCTGCCCCTCTACATAACCATACTCAAAGAGAGGTTCGACCTCG
>JAUWTD010000051.1 GCA_030609775.1 Candidatus Altarchaeota archaeon | reverse complement strand
CCGCTGGAACCGATACGGAATCTGGCGGAGAATTAATCAAGGCATTGCTTTTAGAGGACGGCATCTGGGAAGAAAATATGTCCCTTGCAGAGATTGCATACAGCAGATATTTCTCTAAGCCCCTTGAGCCCTCTGACGAAATCAAGATAGAATACCGCAGCGGAAAGGACTTCAGTGAAGGCATCAGAAAGTATGGCAGAAATAAATTAGGTATAACAGGGAAAAAACTCGACGAATTTGTGGAGTTTAACATTCAACGTAAAGCATACTATTATAAGGGAAAGATTGTATTCAACGGCGGACAGGATCTGTCATTCTTTGACATTGTCGGAGACGGCTTACATGAGATAGGTCACCTCAGGGATCTCTCATATATTCCATTCATAAAAGAATCGGTTATACCTGAAGGCCTTGCAGAGGATTTCGCCCAAAATATGCTCGAATATCTTTCAGAGACCTATAAAGGTTGTGGATTTGACTTTGAGCTCGGGAGGAGGAGATCTAATGAACTCTTAGCCGGGCAGGATTTAAGGCTTGCTCTGGGCAGGCCTTGGGTGAGTTTGAATCGCAGAGCAGGTAGGAGTTTATCTGCACTAGATGATTCCAAGACGTTTAGAGGCATGCAACAAAACGCTAGATTAGTCGCTGAATTAGAGTTCGCACTCCTCAACCATGAACTGCGTAAAACCCTGGAAGAGCCATCGGATAAAAAAGCTGCGTTATCATCTGTTCAGAAGGAAGAGGGTGTTGGCGGTGCATTAGATAGGGTTCTTGCGGATGGTTCAGCCTATCTCAGGTATGATAAATACTCTGATTTGAGGAGGTTTGCCTTAGAGAATCTGGTGGATGTACCCGGGGAGGAGGGGGTGATTGTTAATGTTGGCAGTGGATCAGAAAAATATTTTATTGAGCTTTTAAGAGTATTGGGGCATATTGGTGAAATGTGGGATATTGGTTTGTCTCCGATGGCTGTGGATGCAGCACAAGCAACCGAAAAAGAGGGTTTGTCTTCGGTTGCTAAAGCAGATGTTGGAAAATTATTTAAGAATCTTCCATTAGGGTCGGGTTCAGTGGATGCGGTAACTGTTGCAGGTATAGTTGAGCATATGTTGGAGCCTAAAGAAGTGTTTAATGAGATTTATGGGCGTTTGAAGCCCGGTGGGAAAACGATATTTTTCTTTCATCATCCAGAATCTGTGAACGTGGACGGGATTAGGGAGCGTTTGGAGGTTTATGAGTCATTCAGCAGGTTAGTTGGTGCCGCCTTAGATTCAGTGAAATCAAAGGATGAAGGATCCGTCAAGGTATTCGGTGAGTTATCGCATAGATTTGAGGCATATGATAGTTTAGGAGACTCATATAAATCAGGGGAGTATGATCTAAGAATCATCATGAATGAATATAAAGAGTATATGGCGGCGGCTCAGAAGGATAGGTCGGGATCCCTTGATACTCAGGAGACTTTCTTAAGCAGGCTAGATGAAATAAAACAGAGGGTTGACGCAGATATTGCAGCATTCAAGGTTTTCACAAGTCACATCTTATCTCCCGGGGAATGGGAGGCTCTGCTGGAGGATGCCGGATTTAGAGTAGAGTCTAAAAAAGTATTTGATGGTAACGCAGGCAGGCATCTGTTCTCGGGTATAGTAGCAGTTAAAGAAAAGTCTCTTGATCAGGTAAAGGGCGCAGAGGAGATAATAGAAGAGATTATTTCAATGCAGGGAGGGTTTACGCCTTCTGAGGTCTATGATTGGGTTATGGAGTCTTATAGTCAGGATAGTATAAGTCACATCCACATAGTTGAGGCGCTTAATAGACTTGCTGTGTCGGGTTTGATAGATAAAATATATGAGGGAGGGGATTATGTCTATAAGCTATCAAACAGTATAGGTGAGCAGTGGATAAGCGTAAAGGATATGTTGCATGATCAATTGGAGTTGCGTATTCTTAAGGTGGTGTGTAAGAAGAGAGGGATCATGTTAGAAGGTCTTTTTGATGGGGATGAGTGGTCGGTTAGGAAGGAGGTGAACGGAGAAAAATAAGCTGATACATGAGAATCTTATCCAATTAATGGAATTTAGTTGTTTTTATGTGTCATTTATTTAATATATTTGCGATAATCAGATATTATGTTTCAAATTATATTCAATTCATGCATATTTATTTAATAAATGTTCAATAATAATTAAGCAGAATAGGATTTATTTAATAAAACCCCTAAATGAGTAATAATGGCTTTAATACCTGTTGAAGAATCCGGTAAGGGAAGAGGGCTTTTAGATGAACCGGAACCTGAGGTCGGTTTCAAGTGGATGGATATAGCATGCACATTGATCTTGGGTTTGTTGGTTGTAATGTTTATATTCCCTCCGCAGGAAACCCTTATGATACAAGGCACTGAAATCAACACACGGATTCTTCTCTTTTTTCTAATAGTGATCATGTACACTCAGAGGGCTATCAGGAAATTTGATGAATATGAGAGAGGTGTTGTTCTCAGGTTGGGTAAATTCAAAAATGTTGTAGGTCCAGGTTGGGCTATTGTTTTTCCTATGATGGAGAAAGCAACTAAGGTAGATCTAAGGTTAAACGTGTACACAGTAGAACCTCAGGAGGTTGTAACACGGGATAAAGTGAGATTCCTTGTTTCCCCTGAGATCTTTATGTATGTCGAAAACCCGAAGGATGCGATATTGAATGTTAAAAATTATAGGCGGGCTGTTCTCCAGTATGTTAATTCCGCTTTGACCCATACCTGCGGGAATTCGCCTTCAGATTATATTGTATCCCATATGGATGAAATAACCCATAAGTTAGAAGACTCAGTAAAACATATATCGAATCTACCAGGGAAAGGGTGGGGTGTTATAATACCTAGGATCAAAATAACCCTCGTAAGATTCCCAGATAGGGTGCAGGATGCCATGCACGAGAAGGTTGCAGCCGAGCAGTTAAAATTGGCAGCCCATGAGAAGGCTGAGGCTACAAAGATAGAGATTGATGCTATACGGGAGGCTGGAGCCAAGCTCACAGATCCTGCGATAACCTACATGTACCTTGAGGCATTAGATAAGATAGCTAAAGGCCGGGCTACAAAGATTATATTGCCGTTAGAGGTATCCAAGCTTGCAGAAAGCATAACAAGAAAAGCAAGCGGATCAGTAGGGGATATCCCCTCCATTAACATACCTCCTGAACTCATCGAAAAATATACTGAATCCATTGACAGCTACGAGAAAAGAATTAAGAGCATAGAGAACAGACTGAGTACTGGCACAGAACGTAAACAGCTTGAAGAAAAAATAGAAAGCTATGAAAAGGATACAGCATCAGATTCTGAAAAGAAACTCTCAAACTCAGATAAGGAAAAATATAGGAAGAGAATTAATGAAATAAAGAGTAGAATGGGAATCAAAAAATAGAGGATTAAAATGCCAGAAGAATGTATAGATACCCATAACATATATGTGGAAAAAAACGGGAATTTTGTTTCCATCCGCGTGAATCCTAGATTATATAGGAAGGATATTATCATGAGGGCTGCTGACGATCTCATGCATGAAAAAGATAAGGTGGACGCAATACTTGACGGTGATCCGGATAAGGAGATAATAGTTAAATTCATACCCCGAGGAGGAAGTAAAAAAAGCAATGAAGAATTGCTTGATATAGCCCATAAATTTAATAGTTTGCTTATAGCAAGCTCAGGTAAGGGCTAAAATATGATTTTTTTTTCTATTTAATCTCTTTTTTTTTACAATAGAGGATGGATAAATTCCCTGGTTTTAAAGATGATGAAGAGTGGACTAGTCTAAATGTAGATTCTCTGAAACTTGAAAAGATTGTCTCAGAGATTCTTTCTGAGTTCTCACTTGAACTTAAAGAACTGCAAAAGTCTACTGAACGCGATGACAGAATAGCTGTTGCAGTCAACCAGATGGGTGAGGAGACTAAATCATTAGTCAGGGCGAGATCATATATTATAGGTCTCACCATGGAAGATGTTGAGGATCTCTATGAGGATATGTTAAACCTTAAGGCAACAAGTGCAATATTCATAACAAGTTCTCATTTCACAAAGGATGGGAAAGAATTTGCAGAACACGCACCTATCAAGCTGATTGATGGAACTGAATTGGGAAAACTTATCACTAAATACACCTCTCCGACAGCAGAATTTGTGTTCCTGTCTGCTTTTGAAGATTATCAGGTGGTCAGATACTTTAAAAAATGTAAGTCAAAGAAATTCCTACGCCTGATAGGCTCATGTGAAAAAATAGAGGAAATAGATAAAAGGTATATCCCCATAGGCCATTTTGCAGTTAAAAAGGTGACAAGGGACTCAGAGATAACAAATAACATATACGTTGATTTGACAAGTGGAAGCATATTTTATATGGAAAAGAACACAGTACAGGAAGATTTTTTCTTCAAGAAGATACTTGACTTACCTGAGGAGTCGCAAGAGCATCTTTTGGATCTGATAAAGTACGGGAAACTGCGTTATAAACATATTGAGGGTAAGTCACTTGATATACTGGAAAAGGAAAAACTGATCAGTGTTGACAAAGAAGGTAAAGGCAAGGGTGTTTTAGGCATTGTAATGGATGAGTTGACAAGCACTGTAAGCATTACCACAAGCGAGGCGACCACTCTTACTCACCCCACACCAAAGGAAGATGAAACGAAAATAAAAACAGAAAAATATGTAAAAGAGATCTTAAGTAAACCGATAATGAATGCTGCATATAATATCGAGCATTTCATTGAATCAATGAGAGGCATAAATCCGGAATTTGAGCCGGATCCATTGCATTATGATCCAGAGAAGGTGGCATATGTATTAGATAACATATATCCAAAAGAGGACATCTACTTTGTGGAGATGGCGTATCTACCGTATTATAGATGCAAATATGTAAAAGAGAATGGCTCAACAAGATTTAAGAAGCTTTTCAGCCCGAAATTCAAGAAATTCGTTCCCAGGAAAACGCCGCTTACAGGGCTTTTTATGGTAGTGGATGTTGTACCTGCCCTGCCTTATCTCTTGGTTGGGCTTGCGTACATATTCATGAATCAGGATAATCTTAGTCAGGTAATCCATGTATTTTCCACCGCATTCATGTTCTCTGTTGTTGCAGTGATTACGGGTCTTTTCATAAAGATTATCGCTAAAACAGATAGAAAAATGCCCAGGTATGGAAGCTCTATTGTAAGATATGGTTTCCCTTCCATACATGCGCTTGGTTCAGCGGGTGCGGCCGCATTCGCCTATTTTGTAGATCCTATGTTTGCGCTAGTACTGGCTCCGTTAAGCCTGCTTTATGTTTACTCAAGGCTTGCATTGGGAGTGCATAGTGAAACAGATATCTTTGGGGGGGTCATCATAGGAGTTATCGTCGGAGTATTCTTTGGTTCACTTGTATTACCCTCGCTATATTTTAAACCAGTAATAGAACTAGTGCTTGCAGTCATGTGTTTTGTTGTTGCGGTGATAGCAACAATATTTGAGCAGAGATTGAGGTAGATTATAGTAGCCTTCTTGGGATGAATCCGGTTCTCAGTCCGTGGTCTGCAAGAACTAATGCCATCATTGCCTCAACTACTGGAACCGCTCTTGGAACAATGCAGGGATCATGTCTTCCCTTGATTTCTATGGTTGTTTCCTTCATCTCTTTTAGGTTGACTGTCTGCTGTTTTTTTCCTATAGAGGATGTTGGCTTAACTGCAACCCTGACGACGATAGGCATCCCTGTTGAGATTCCTCCGAGTATGCCTCCCGCATGATTGGTCCTGCTCCGGATTTGACCATCATCTATCATAAACGAATCGTTTGCTTCTGAGCCCCGCTTTCCTGCTGCCTCGAATCCGCTGCCTATCTCCACACCTTTTATTGAGGGTATCGACATTAAGGCTTTTGCCAGGTCTGCATCAAGTTTGTCAAACACCGGTTCCCCCAGTCCAGGAGGAACACCGAACGCTATTGCCTCTATTATACCTCCAACCGAGTCCTTTTCTTTTTTTGCAGTAAGAATTGTCGTAAGCATATCTTTTTCCTGTTTTTTATCAGGTGTTTTAACTACGCTTTTGTAAACTAACTGCCTTAATCCCTCAACATCACTTATCCCATAGTCTCCTGCTTTTATCCCTGCTTTTATCCCTGCTATCTCTTTTGTGTATGCGATGACCTCGACTCCGGATTCTTTGAGTAGTTTTTTTGCGACTGCTCCTGCAGCCACCCTTGACGCGGTTTCTCTTCCGCTTGCTCTTCCTCCGCCTCGAAAGTCGACGTAGCTGAATTTATCTTTCCATGCCAGGTCTGCGTGTCCCGGCCTCGGAGTATCGGCGATCTCTGAGTATTTGGTTGAATCTGCATCAATATTTCGTATCATCATAGAAATAGGGGTCCCTAAGGTTTTTCCTTCAAAGATTCCTGACAGGATTTCTACCAGGTCACTTTCTTTTCTTTGGGTTGATACAGGGCTGTTTCCCGGTTTTCTTCGATCTAGTTCCGTTTGGATTTCATCTAAAGTTAACCCCAGACCCGACGGACATCCGTCTACAATACAGCCTATGCCGCAGCCATGTGATTCCCCGTACGTGGTCACCCTGAATATTCTGCCGAATGTATTCATTCTTATTAAATATTTGATTTGCTACAATATATTTAATGACTATGTTTTCAAAAGATAATTTAGTAGAAATCCTCGTTGATCTTATCAAGAAAGCAGAAACTATTCTTCCAGAGGATGTGGAATCAGCATTAGAGGATGCGTATGTGCACGAGGAGTCTATGATAGGTAGAGTGCAATTAAAAGAGATCCTCGATAACGTTAAGCTTGCAAGAGAACGCACGATTCCATTATGCCAGGATACAGGAGTATTGAATTTTTATGTCAGGGTAGGTAATAATGCAAGCATTCGCCCGGGAGCCATCAAAGATGCGATAACCGAGGCAGTCAGGATTGCAACACAAAAGGTTCCATTGAGGCCGAATGTAGTGCATCCGTTAAAAAGAGAGAACACCGGAGACAACACAGGGGAAGGTATTCCTTTAATTGAATTCATGTTCTCAGGTGAGGATGAATATATTGAGGTCTCAGTCTTCCCTAAAGGCGCCGGCTCAGAGAATATGTCTCGGCTGCGTATGTTGAAGCCAGCTGAAGGAGTGGAGGGGATAAAAAGATTTGTTTTAGAGTCTGTAGCTGAGGCGAAAGGCAACCCATGTCCTCCAGGCATTATCGGAATCGGAATCGGAGGCTCATCTGATACTGCTGTGAAGCTGGCAAAAAAAGCCCTCCTAAGAAAGATAGGAATAAGGAACATAGATGAGGGTATCGCGAATCTGGAGCGTGAACTTAAAGAATCCATTAACATGCTAGGAATTGGTCCCATGGGCTTGGGTGGGAAAATATCCTGTCTGGGAGTTAACATAGAAACTGCTTTCTGTCATACAGGTAGTCTGCCTGTTGCCGTGAACATCGGGTGCTGGGCCACTAGGAGGGCATCTGTAAGAATCAATGTAGGGGAAATTGAATTTCTTTAACTGTGAATTTAAAGTGTAGGATACTCTAAGAGCAAAGCTTCTGTGGAGAAAAAGGATATCAGGATAAAAAGGATGCTGAACAGTGTTACAAAAAGGAAGATGCGGTGATTTTGCGTAAGTTCTTTTCTAATCAAAATGAAATACCATAATGAGGTGGAGGATAGATAGCCAATAAAAAAGATTGATACAATAGTTGATAGAAACAGGATACCGAATAAATTCCAGTAGTTTGTACCCTCCATTAAAGGGATTAAAAATATTGCAAGAATCAATGCAGTAACTGCGGTATTAACCAGAATACCGTAGTAGAAGATACGGCGATTAAACTCATGTGTTTTATTTTTAAGAACTCTCCAAAGGGAATATAGGGTATAAACAGTGGAGTATACTGTAAATATTGGATAAACCGCAATATGGAAAATGGTTATTAACCCGATAATGGATAAAATTCCGAACATCAATAAGTTAAACATACCCCAATATGGGCTTCCATAGGGTATATCAGATGTAAGGTATAGGAGAGGGGGTATTAATGCTAAAAGCAGTAAAAAGACTGCTATTAATTTAAAGCCGCGTATTTGCTTTGATCTCTTCCTTACAGGGGGGATGAAAAGGAATAGAAACGGGATTACCAAAACAAAAATAGTGAATTCTGGAAGTAATGTATATCCTTTAAAGACCCAGGGGATTAATAATCCAAAAGCGAGGAGGAGTATGATTAGGCTTATTGTCCCCAGATAAAACATGTTTTTTGTTTCAAATTCCTCTGAAACAAAACTGAATAAGATCAGGTGTAGGGTTAATAGGAAATAAATCATTACAGATAGAGACATCAAAGATAAGAAAATCAAGGATAATATGCCCCCAACGGAAACATGGGTCTTCATAAGAATCAAGGATAGAAGAAACAGAGATAGTGATGTGAAGAACAATATATTTTCTTTTTGGAATTTCTCACCAGCAGCTTTCCTAAGGAACATTTTATATGATAAAATAGAGAATCCGATAAATGTCGTGAAGTTTGAGAGCCCAAGAAGTATAAGGTGCGGGAATTTAACCTCTCTTCCAAATATCACCCATCCAGCTAAAAGACTTGCCAGACAGGAGAAAAATGCAAACAATAAGAGTTCGAATAGGGGATAGGGCAACGTGAGGCCGAAGTCGGCGAAAATAATTGAGATAGGGGGGAATGTGCGGACCCATAGGTCTTGTTTCAGGTTACGGGATTGTGTATTAATCTTCAGACGAGTGTATTTTAGGTTATCTGCCTCGCTGCCGCCGAAAAAAGAATCAAGTTCAGGTGGGATACTGTAATTCTCTGAAATAAAATAGTCTGTCTCCGAACCGGATTTAATGAAATCATATAGTATAGGGTTTACGTGACCCCTGAAATAGATCGTCATTGGTATTACTTGGTTTCCATAGACAGAGGTCAGCTTTAGTGGATAGTATATCCTGTCTGTTGGAAACTTCACCCGCAGAGCGAGATCCTTTTCTCTTCCGCCGAACTCTTTTGGATTAGAAACCCATGAGACAATAAAGGCATATTCTCCACCAATATACCAATCAATTTCATCCACGACCGATTCAGGCAAGGTCATATTCTTTTCCGCCAGATATTTTTTTAAACCCTCTCCATGCCTTGCGGTGAGTAGTTCACTGGTGAGGCCCAGCTTGTTTATGCTGTGGTAAACCCTGACGCCGTAATCTGGTTCTTCAAGGTAGAGGTCACTGCCTGAGGATAGTGCGATGTGTGTATAATCTTCATAAGATTCGGATCTTTCTTGCGCGTGGAAAAATTCTCTCTTGACTAGATCAGGGTTGGTAATGAAAGCAGGGAAGACTGACCATATCTGGCTTATGAGCGACCATCCTTCAAGTTCCTTTATCTTGCCTCCGAGCTTGTTTTTGACGTTATAACCCTCAAACTCCGGGAACTCAGAGGTTATATCTATATCGATTTCATTCTTCTCCGGGTCCGCAGGCACAGGGAATATCCAAAGCATGCCATCACCCTCAGGAGTTACTTTAACGGAGATGAGCATATCCTCTATTCCGTTTTTGTAATCGATTACAGAGACCTGGGAATCCTCACCAGATAACAGGACATCCTTTTCTACACCATATTCATCATAGGTTAAAGTCATAACGCAGCCGTCGCCGCAGACAAAAGAAGACAGGAATATTAGAACTATAAACAACAACATACCTTTATTCATAATAATAATTTCATTTCAGCATATAAAAAAAATTATCTTCTTACAATATTTTTTGTTGCAACTATGTCTGCTCCGGTGCCGAGGATGTCTTTAACTATTATGTCGCCGATTTTTATTGGTGCCTCTATCCAGATATCTGCGAGCTCATCCATTACCTTAAATATTTTCTCTTTAGGTATGGGTTTTGATGTTTTCACGCTGACAAGGGGCAGTGAACCATTTTTTACATTCACCAGTGAGGTTAAACCCCTCTCAGGGAAAAATAATTCTTTTCGGGCATAGTCTATGCCTTTGTCGCAGAGATTTCCGGTTATCTTTTCTATTCTATCCCCGGAATAATCTACCTCTATTTCGCAGCCGTTTGGGCATATGATGCATATGAATTTTTTTT
>JAUWTD010000037.1 GCA_030609775.1 Candidatus Altarchaeota archaeon | reverse complement strand
AGCCCAGGATCCTAACCAGGTTGCAATATCTCTTTCAGGTGAGCCGACCCTGTATCCTCAGATCTCGGAGCTTATTGAAGGATTTAAGAGGAGGGGTTTTACAACATTTCTTGTGACTAACGGGACGCTGCCTCAGAGAATAGGTTCTTTGGACACGTTGCCGACGCAGCTTTATGTTTCTCTTGATGCACCGGATAATAGAACATATAATAGGTTGTGTAACCCGATAATCCCTGATGCATGGAATCGGCTTCAGGATACGTTGGAGCTTTTCCCTTCTCTTAAAACAAGGAAGGTTATCCGGATAACCTTGGTGAAGGAAGAGAATATGCTTGACGTTAAAGGTTATGCTAAGCTTATTAGTAAAGCTGACCCGGATTTTGTTGAAGTTAAAGCCTTTATGCTTGTCGGGGGTTCAAGGAGGAGGCTTACCTTGGATAACATGCCGTCTTTTCATGAGGTCTATGCTTTTTCTGAGAAACTCTCCGAGGAACTCGGCTATGAATTAAAGGACTGTAAAGAGCAGAGCCGGGTTGTTTTATTATCTCAGGGGAGGAAGGATAGTAGGATTAAAACAGAATAGAATCATAGAAAGGAGTTCCATAAGGGAATTCAAGAACTGTTTGAGAATAATAAAATGAAACATCATAAAGAACTAAAAAAAGAGCAGAGCCGGGTTGTTTTATTATCCCGGAAGAAGTGAGGATATAGGGTGTATTTATACTCCTTTTCTAATGTGTTTATATTATGTCTGAGGTAATTGATTCCTATGATTATGTAAGGATACTGGAAGATGATGCTAGCGAGCTTTTGACTTATTCTGTTGTAGAGCCTGAGTTTTCGCCTGAGGAGAGGCGGGTAGTGGATAATCCGGCTGAGTTTATGGGGGATTATAAAAGTATTTTGTCAAGGCTTGAGTTCTTAAGGACTTCAACAGAGAAGGAAGAGTTTTTAGGGGAATATATTCGTAAGCATCTAGAGGACAAAAATATTTCACCGGGGAATAGGGAGATAATTGTTTCCTTGGTGATGGATAAAATATTTTTTGGTTATGGTAAGATTGGTCCCATGATGAGGGATGATCATCTTGAGGAGATCATGGTTAATGGAGTGGATATTCCTATTTTCATAGTGCATAGAAAGCATGGGATGTGTCTTACCAATATTAGGTATGAAAGCAAGGAGGAATTGTATGAATTAATTGGGTGGCTTTCAAAAAATTCTGGGAGACATATAGATGAGAAGACTCCTTTGCTTGATGGTCATATGCCTGATGGGAGCAGGGCGAATGTGGTCATATCTCCTGCATCTCCGAAGGGTCCGGTCATCACGATAAGGAAGTTTAGGAGGCAGCCGTTCACGATACTTGACCTGATAGAGAAGAAGAGTTTGGATTCGGGGTTGGCTGCTTTTCTTTGGGTGTGTATTGAAGGCTTCGGCATACATCCATGTAATATATTGATTGCAGGAGGTTCAGGCAGCGGTAAAACAACATTTTTGAATGCTTTAACTATGTTCACTCCGCAGTATGAGAGGGTTATAACCTTAGAGGATACATTGGAGCTTAACTTTGATTTTCTTAAGAATTGGGTTGCACTAGAAGCTAGTCCTTCGTTGATCAGTAAAGGTGAGGGGAAAATAGACATGCAAACCCTTGTAGAGAATTCTTTGAGGATGAGGCCGGACCGGATCATTCTTGGAGAGATAAGGGGTGCAGAAGCTCAGACAATATTTGTTGCAATGGATATTGGCTTGAATGGTTCAATGGGTACAATTCATTCAAATACTGCAAAGGAAACCACTATAAGGCTTACAAGTGAACCTATGAATCTTCCTATAGTGATGTTTCCTCTTCTTGATCTTATTGTTGTCGTTAATCGGCGCTATGACAAGAATCGGGGCATTATCCGGAGGGTAACCGAAGTAGGGGAGGTAGCAGGTCTTGAGGGTGATGTTGTCCAGATTGGTGAAATCTATAAATTGAATCCGAAGACTGAGGAGATTGCCCGAACAAAGTATCCGATTCTTCTAACAGAGAAGATTGCCAGGAGATGTATGCTCACCAAGCAGCAGGTTAACATGGAGATACTGAAACGTAAGTTTGTTCTTGAGGCAATGATTAAGAGAGGTATCCGGGACGAGAAAGAGATTATTAAATTGTTTCAGCAGTATCATAATAACGCGGATGCGGTTCTCTTAAAGCTGGGGATTGCTGAGAGGATGCACGCCAAAAAACCTCAGTAGACTTTCCCTGGATCAAATATTTTCTCTTCTGTGGTATCTAGTTTACCGTCCTTAAATTTTCTGAAAAAACATGTGCGGTATCCTTTATGGCATGCGCCGCCTTTCTGCTTTATCTTGAATAGTAGGGCGTCTCCGTCGCAATCTATGTAGATTTCTCTGACATCCTGGGTGTTGCCGGACTGTTCGCCTTTCATCCAAAGCTTCTTGCGGCTGGTTGAATAATAGTGCATTACGCCGGTTTGTAGGGTTTTTTGTAGTGCTTCTTTGTTTATGTATGCGATCATGAGTATCTCGTTTGTTTCGTAATCCTGGGATATGGCTGTAATTAGGCCGGGTATTCCGTCGATTTCTCTAAACTTCAGTGATTCAAACGGGAATATGCAGCCAACATTTATATGTTCCATAATATATATTTAATATCAGAAAGTATTAAGATGGTGCAGAAAAGAAGAGGATCATATAAGAAAAAAAGCACGGGACAGGATCATGTTGTGCGTGTCAGGATTCCGCGGACAGGTCAGATTCTAGGGGAGGTTGAGCAGCTTCTAGGGGATAGGCGTATGAGTGTTCGCTGCACTGACGGTCATACGCGGCTTTGCCGGATTCCGGGGAAAATCAGGAGACGGATCTGGATTAAGGAAGGTAACATTGTTCTCACTGAACCATGGTCGGTTCAAAGCGATAAGAGAGGGGATATTCTTTGGAGATATACCTATCAGCAGGCTGAGTGGCTGGATAAGAAGGGTTATCTGAAGAATCTTGAAGGGGATTAACTCTTTTTTTTTAGGAGATGATTAAACAAACGAGACGTGAACTCAGGAAGATTTCTGAGGGTGTTTTTGATAAAGCAACCCTTATGTCGATATATAATGTTTCAAGGAAGGGTTTGCTTGATGAGTTAGAAGGGATTATTTCAACAGGTAAAGAGGCGAACGTCTACTTTGGCCGGGTTGGAGAGGGTAAGGTTGCTGTAAAGATTTATCTTGTTGAGACTTCAGATTTTAAAACCATGGAGAAGTATATCTTGCATGATAGGAGATTTTCTTCGTGGAGGAATCGTCGTCAATTGATTTATACTTGGGCTATGAAGGAATTTAGGAATCTTTCAATTCTTCATGGGAAGATAAGGTGCCCTAAGCCGTTGGGTGTTAAAAATAATGTTCTTGTAATGGAATTAATCGGTGATTGCAATACTCCGGCTCCGCGATTGAAGGAGTCTATGCCGGATGATCCTGTGTTGTTTTTTGAAAAAATAAAGCAGTATATGCGCAATATGTATAAGGAAGGTATCGTTCACGGTGATCTCTCAGAATATAATATACTTAACTGGGAGGGTCCGGTGATAATTGATCTTTCGATGGGTGTTCTTTTGGATCATCCTCTTGCAGAGGAGTTGCTCCGAAGAGATGTGAGGAATATAGTGAAGTATTTTGGTAAATTAGGTGTAAAGGAGGATGATGAGTCTGTCATTGATTTTATAAAATCTAGTTGAGTGAATGTTTCAGGATTTTTTCTTTTAGGCTGCTTACATACATCCAGGCCATTATTGAGATGGGTATGAACACGTATGCTCGCATATCGAAGACGTGGGTAGTATCCCATGAAAACAAGTAGAAAACTATTGCGTATACTGAAACGGCAATTGATAAAGCAAACAGGATCATAACCCTACCAAAAAAAGATGCGTTAGCCGGGGTTTTTCCTTGGGTAAATGAAGACATATACGTGACACGTATTGCCACAAACTCTGAGAGGGAGACGACTAGGAGCATATAAAAGAATACATCAACCATGGAGTCCTCTCTGTATTCTCCTTGCTCAAGAATCAGTGGAAATATTGCAAGTAGTATGGAAGCTACCAGGATTAGTATAAGACTGATTTTTTTTGCTTTTTCAAAATCTTTCTTGTGTTTATCTTTTTTCATTGGATCCATTATTTTTTTTGGTTACTTTAGGTTATATTATTTTTATCATTCATAATTTAAAAGATGTTAAAAGAAAAAATAGGTGCAATAGGGCATAGTAACGTCTCTTCCATGCATAAAACCACGTTGGAGGTAACCAGGGAAGATTATCTGACTCCGGGCGGTGACTGTATTATAGCAGTCTCTGCTGATCGGTCGATGCAGGATTTCTCTGGAGGGTTTAAGGATTTGCTCAGAAGAGATGATGCACGAATAGAGATAACTTTGTATTGTGCAGGGTTAAAAGAGGTTGTTTTTGCGTATGGCAGCAGGGATCTGGTGCTCTCTCATCCCACGGACTTGGTTGTTAGGAAGAGTTCTTTTATATGTGATAGAACCCTTGCCATAAGAGCAGATAAGGCTGCCCTGGATTTGGATAGAGGGTTTGTCAGTAAGCTGAGCAAGGGTTTTCGGGTGGATATAGAACTTAAAGTATTTTAGCTGGAATTTATTTAGTAAATCCTATGATTTTAACATGGTCGTTGAATCCCAGATCCTGGTGCCTGAAATCCAGTTTATCATATTGTTGATTATATCTGTCATAGTTGCAATCGCTGTTAAATATGTGAATCTGCCGTATACTATTGCATTGCTTATTGTGGGTATGCTTGTTGGTTTAACCGGCATAGAAGAGATTGAGTTAAGCAAGGGGCTTATCTTTTTTATCTTTCTGCCGGCTCTTCTGTTTGAAGGCTCAATTCATATTGACTTAAATAAGCTTAGGGATAATGCAAAGATAATCACTATCCTTGCTTTTATAGGTTTAACTGCTTCGGTTTTTATTGTGGGAATCATCATAAATGAGTTCACAGGCATTCCTCTGCTTCCAGCTGTTCTCTTTGGTGCAATGATAATGCCCACTGATCCGGTTTCGGTTCTTGCGTTATTTAAAAAGCTAGGGGTTCCAAAGAAGCTTACCACGATTGTGGAGGGGGAAAGCCTTTTTAATGATGGTGTAGGGGTTGTGCTCTTCAGTGTTATTCTTGCTTTGGTGTCAGGTGAGGCTGAATTTAATCTGGTTGGGACCCTTATAAATTTTAGTTATGTTATCTTAGGTGGATTGGGCATAGGTCTGGTCTCAGGATATTTCGCATACGGCATATTAAAACAGTTAGATGATCATCTTATAGAGATTCTTATCACAGGGATACTTGCGTATGGAACATTTATTGTTGCGGAATTGATTCATGCATCAGGTGTCATGGGTGTTGTGGTTGCAGGTCTGTTTATCGGTAACAGGGGAACTGAGTTTGCGATGTCGCCTAAGACACGTATCACTATATTGTCTAGCTGGGAGCTTGTTGTATTCATCATAAACTCAGTTATATTTCTGCTTATGGGTATCCGGATCCCTGTTGGGCTTCTTTTGGATAATCTGCAGTTGGTTTTGATAGCTATCTGTGCAGTGGTTTTTGCAAGGGCCTTCTGTGCTTATTCCTTGATAGGGTTGTTTAATATCAAATCAAGAAAAAAGATTTCTTTAGGCTGGCAGCATGTGATTAATTGGGGTGGATTGCATGGTTCTATTCCAATAGCCCTGGTCTTGGGGTTGCCTGTAATAGAGTATGGAAACGAGTTGTCTATAATGGTGTTTGGTGTTGTAGTGTTTTCCCTTATATTCCAGGGTTTGACTATTGAGCCATTAGTTAAGAAGCTGAAGATTATCACATCAAGCCCACAAGAAGTTGAATATGAAAAAATTATTGCAAAGAAGATCTCGATTCAGAAGGCATCTGATACGTTAAAAGAGCTCTACAGGAAAAAAGAGATTCCGAGTGGGTTATATTCTGAGTTTAAGGAGGTGTATGAGAAGGAGGCTGAGTATCTTAAAAGGCTTGCTTCAGAGAAGCTTGAAATGGAGAGTGTTCTTTTAGATAAGCAGCGTATGATTGCGAAAAATAAGATTTTGACTGCCCAGAAGAGCTCTGTTCTTGAATCTATGAGGAGGGGTATAATATCGGATGAGGTTGCCGTTGAACTGATTAGTGAACTTGACTCTGAAATCGATGCCTTAAGTGAGTAGGATGGAGAAAATAGCTTATCTTGCTCAGCTTGCTGCGGTTCTTGAGGTATGCACAGATAAACCAGGTAACGTTACTTCATCTAATGATTTTCATGATACAAGCTATGAGGATTTTCTTTTTAGTTCTATAGCTCTTGGTTCCGCGGTAAGAAACGCTGCAGAGAAGGGTTTTTCAGCTGGCGTAGGGGACATACCGGTTTCTGAGATAGGTGTTGGAGAGCTTATAAAGAAGGGGATCTATGATATCGGCGGATCGCATCTGGGAGGGAACACTCATCTAGGGATGTTGATGCTTTTTATTCCGTTGGCTGCGGGAGCTGGTCTATGTATCTCTAAAAGTGTTTCATTTGAGAAGGATTTAAGGAGGTTTACCGATCAGGTTATAAGAGATTCCACTGTTAGAGACTCCATAGATTTTTATGATGCCATTAAATCAGCTAATCTGGGCAGCATAGGAAGCGTAGGCGGCATATGTGGACCTCTCTGTAAGCCGCATATCCGGTTTCATGAGCTTATGGAGGTTTCGTCTCCGGAGGATAGGATTGCAAGTGAATTAGCCGGGGGGATGGAACTTACATTTGAGTTTTCTCTGGCCACATTAGAGAATATATTTAAGGGAACCTGTAGCATCAGGGAAGCTATCTTGCAGACGTATCTTATTCTTCTCTCCGGGTTTCCGGATACCTTGATAGTAAAGAAGGCAGGTCTGAGGAAAGCTGCGGAGGTCTCAGATAAAGCCAAGGAGATACTTGAATTGAGGGGGATATTTACTCCGGAGGGGCGGGATGCGATAGCGGAATTTGATAGTTTCCTTAGGAAGGAAGGTAACCTGTTGAATCCGGGAACTACCGCAGATCTGGTGGGGGCTGCATTATTTGTCTGGTTTATCATGAATAGATTCGAGTACTGATTTTTTTTTTAGAGGAGTTTATATTTATAAAAAAAAGGTAATGAAATAAAAGGGTGTATGTTAAAATATATAATGTTCAGAAAAATTTTGAACAAAAAAAACAACAAAGAAAAAATGGACGGAACAGTTAAATGGTTCAATAAGGACAAAGGATACGGATTTATTCGTGGGGAGGACGGCGAAGATTATTTTGTGCACCACACTACTATTGGAGAGGGTGTATTTTTGCGTGAGAACGATAACGTATCCTTCGAAACCGCTGAAACTGAGCGGGGTAAGCAAGCCCAGAACGTTACCATAAGAGATTGAGCACTATTCACAAAAAATTTAGTTAAATATCTCTTTTTTTATTTTCTTCTCATATAAGGGGGGACACCTACGGTTTACGCCCTTATCAACCCACTTTCCCTTTTTTTTACATATTTTTTTTTACCTTATTAGACTTAGTTATGCAAAAAAATTAGGCACTACACCCTCAAACAAACCATCATATGAGACTAAGCGACTTGGGAAAAAAATAGGGGATATTATACAAAAAACCCAAAAATTAGGCACTACACCCTCAAACAAAACATCATATGAGACTAAGCGACTTGGGAAAAAATGGGGGATATTATACAAAAAACCCAAAAATTAGGCACTACACCCTCAAACAAAACATCATATGCAACTAAGCGACTTGAAAAGGAGCGCATGTTGCATTCGTGTGTGCACGAAAGCGAGCCGTGTCCTAGGGTTTTTTTTTGGGCCCGAAGGGATTTGAACCCTTGGCCACTCGATTATGAGTCGAGCGCTCTGAACCAAGCTGAGCTACGGGCCCTTGTATGTTAGTTATACGTGTTATTTATGATTTAGTATTTAAGTTTTGTTTGGGTGTTTTGAGTTTTAGAAAGGATTTTATCTTATAATTCCTATATATTATCGGGAAATGAAATTTAGTTTTTTGTTGTTTTTTGTTGTTTTGGTATTGGTTGGTCAGGTAGCTGCGTCTAATATGTTGGTTTATGGTTACGCAAGGGTTGATGGAGAGTTGGCTCCGGTGGGGGCGGTGGTTTCTGCAGTGGTTGTGGATTCGGTTGTTGGTAATTGTTCTGTGGGGGAGGAGGGTATGTTTGGTGTCTTTGTTGTGGCTGATAGGTTGGAGCATACGCCGATAGAGTTTTATATAGGTGAGGTTAAGGCGATTCAGGTGGTTCCTTTTGTCCTGGGTGGTGTTATGCAAATTGACCTTGACTTCCGGTCTCCTGTAGAGGAGACGGTTATGCAGACTACTACCTCAACATTTTTTAAGCCTCCTGCAGCCGCAGGGAGGGCGGTGTCTGTTACAGTTGGTGACACTGCGGCGTATTTAATGATTGTGTTTGTTTTTTTGGTTGTAGTGTATTCTATCCAGGATATTTTAAAGTAGTTTTTTTTTCTGTTAGCAAGATTGAATGTATTTATTTCTATCTGCATATAATAGCCTTTATGTCTAAGAGATTTCTTTTTGTTGTTTTTCTTGTTTTTTTATCTTCCGTTTCTTTATGTAGTCCAGTGGATATTCAAGGTAGTGGATGTTCTGTAGGCAAAGCTATGGATCCGGTATCTGTTGTTGAGGCGTATGTAATTCAGGTTCCTCATCCTAAATTAGTTGAGATAAACAGCGGATTTATGCCGACAATAGAGGGGTATGATACCTTAAATGAACTAGGTTTGCCGATGTTGCCGTATAAGACTGTTTTTATTGATGTTCCGGATAATGCAAGGAATGTTGAGGTTGTTTTAAAAGACCTTGAATATGTTTCCTTGGGCTTAGTTGAGGATATAGTCATTACTCCGAAGATTCATCCGATATCAGGGAACCAGAGTAAACTCAGGGAAAATAAAGGTAAGGGTACTCCTCGGATTTACCCGGAGGAAGTATACAAATTTAGAGGTGTTAAGCATCAGCGTAGGAGTAATCTTGCTGTAGTTGATATTTATCCGGTTCAGTATGATATAAAAAGTAAGGAATTGTTTTTCAGTGATATAGTCGCTGTGGAGGTCAGTTATGAATTATCTGAAAGAGGATGTAAACCAAGAAATAGTGTTTTAGGGTCAGTGAAGCCTATGGATACCGGAAACGGGTCAGATGTTGCATATGTTATCATAACTAATTCTAGTCTTGTTTCGGCATTTCAGCCGCTTGCGGCTTGGAAGACAAAAAAAGGTGTCCCAGCGAGGATATATAATATCAGTTGGATATATGCTTCGTATCCTCAGACAGATAACTTCCTCTTTTATTCCGGTCATGCTAACAGCGTTAACCGTCATATAGAAACCGTTGACGTGATTAATCTTACAAATGCCTCTTATGCGTTCTTGGATTATTCTGTGGTATATCATATCGAGGATGGTTATGATTTTGCGTATGTTGAGGCATCAGATGATAATGGATCAAGTTGGAGTCAGTTAAATTCATATACTGGTTCGAGTGGGGGTTGGGTGGATGAAATCATTAATTTAACAGGTTATGTTGGAGAGTGTGTGTTATTGAGATTCAGGTATGAAACCGACCCGTTTATAGGGTTTGATGGGTTTTCAGTGGATAATATATCTGTTGTAACCAATGAAGGGGTTGTTTTCTTAGATGATGCCCAGAACGGCAGCGGAAAATGGAGTATGGCAGGGTTTGTGCTTTTAGGGGATAGGCCTAAAGCAAAGGCTATAAGAGAATTCATAAAAGATATGTATGGGGTTTATGGGATTAAATGGGTTTTGCTTGGAGGGGATGTGGGTGTTGTGCCGTATATGGGTGCTTTCACAAGCTTTAATGATGCTGATACTGTAGATACAAACATACCTGCGGACTTATATTACTCAGATCTTGACGGAAGCTGGAATAATGACGGCGACAACATTTATGGTGAAACAGTTGATAATATGGATTTGTTGCCTGATGTTTTTGTCGGCCGGGCTCCTGTGGACTCTATTGCTGAGGTGCAGGTATTTGTCAATAAGACCTTGACATATGAGAGGGATGTATCTGTAGACTATCTGTTGGATGTTCTTTTTTTGGGTGCGGAATTGGATGCAGTTACCTCAGGTGGGGACTGTAAGGATGCGGCCGTATCATATGTTCCTTCTACTCATAGCATCATAAAAAAGTATGAAAGAGATGGGGGCATCAGTGTAGCCATCACAACATCTGAAATGAATAGTGGACCGCATATTGTTAATCATGTAGCTCATGGGAACTTTAATTACTTTGATGTTAACGGAGGGTTTTTTAGGGCGAATGCGGATAATCTGGTAAACAGCCCTAAAAACTTTATCCTTTATAGTATATCCTGTTATTCAAACCAGTTTGAATCAGATTCATTATCAGAGCACTTCATGAATAACGCAGACGGCGGAGCTGTAGCATATATAGGGAACAGCAGGTATGGATTGTATATAGGAGGTTATCCGGGGGAGGGTCCATCTGATAGGTATGATCAGCAGTTCTTTAATTCATTGTTTAATAAACCGATATATCATTTGGGTCAGGTTCATGCAGACGCTAAAGCTTATTATATTTCAGCCGCATCTAGTGATGGTGCGTATAGGTGGCTTCAGTATGCAATAAATTTGTTGGGTGATCCTGAGCTTCCGGTGTGGACTGATACTCCTAAGAATCTGACAGTAGCTTATCCTTCATCGGTCCGGGCTAAAGAAAACAATTTCACTGTCAATGTGACCAATGGAAGTGGGAATCCGGTAGTAAACGCTACAGTGTGTCTGCAGAAGGGGGATGAGGTTTATGTTTATGGCAGAACAGGTAGTGGAGGGAACGTAACATTTGATATCAGCCCGTCTACCGTAGGAGAGTTAAATATCACAGTCTCAGCACATAATTTCCTGCCCTTTGAGGGTGTAGTGTTGGTGTCGGATACTCAGGCGCCTGCCGTGGTCTTAGTTGAGCCATTTAATGGAAGCATAAAGAATGATGCAGGCGTAACTTTTTTTTATTCGCCGAATGAAACCGAATCAACATTAGGTAATTGTTCTCTTTATGGTAATTTTTCAGGTATGTGGAAAATGAATCAAACGGATGCCTCGCCAGGTAATGGTATATTAAATAATTTCAGCATTAATTTAACAGAAGGCAGATACAGTTGGAATGTTGAATGCACTGATAACGGCAATAATTCAGGTTTTTCTATCGTAAACTGGACGGTTGCAATTGATTTAACGTACCCTGTTGTTGTCTTTGCCTTGCCTACACCCGAAAATGGGGTAATGGTTGACTCTAACTCGGTTGTATTTAATGTAAGTCATGTTGAGTTGAATCCGGGTAAGCTGATATTTTATCTTGATGGTGCAGCGTTAAGATGCCTTAATTATTCTGGGAATTATTCAGTCATATCTGAGGTATTAGCAAATGATTTACATAATTATTCTGTTTGGTTGAATGATTCTGCAGGTAACTGGAATCAGACCGAATCAAGGAATTTGTCTGTGAACGCTACTCCTCCGAGTGTGGTGTTGGTTTCACCGGGTAATGCATCTTTTTCTAGTGGCGGCATAGATTTTGTATGTAATGTCTCAGATAATATTGGTTTGTCTAGTGTATGCTTGTACTGGAATTATTCGGGCGCATGGGCTCTGAGTGGGTGTGAAAACATATCGGGTGCATCTAATTTAAGCACATTCACTAGAAACAATCTAAGTGATTCATTGATTTTGTGGAATTGTTTTGCATGTGATAATTCGTCGAATTGTGCTTTTTTTCAGGATAATTTCGTAGTTGGGGTGGATGGGGTGCCGCCTGTAATAAATTCTTATGCTATAACTCCAAAGGTTGTGGTTAATGGAAGCAATGTCTCTTTGTCTATGAATTTTTCTGATCTGTATCCGGACACTGTTTGGGCGACTCTGTATCTTCCGGACTCATCTCAGGTAGAGGTGAATCCTCCGGTAGATTATTCGGTGGATATGTTAGGGAGATATAATGTCTCTTTTCATGTGAATGACTCTGCAGGAAATGAGGTTAATGTATCGGATTATTTTATTGTAGGGGAGGGAATGGTCTTTAATTCGTCGTTTCTTGGATTTAATGGTACTGCATTAAATATTACAGTGAATGCTTACTTTAACCGAAGTTTGATAGCCTCAAATCAGTCAGTAGGTAATGTCAGCCTATTGGTGGCTGACTATGTTTATGATCTTGAGTTTAGGGTGTTTAATAATTCATTGACTGTGTTTTTAAGGGACATAAATATTTCTGCGGATAACAACAAATTAATAGGTTTTGATAGATTATCCCTTATACAGGATTATCTTGTCACATACGCTGTAGATAACCCTTATCAAGCAGGGAACGCTTCATTAAACATCAGCTACTCTGGATTAGGGTATGCAAACAAAAACTATCTTGGAGTCTACAGGTGCGTGGACTGGAATTTATCTATTAGGAATTGTTCTGGGAGCTGGATTAAGTTAAATGCAACAAATGATGCGGAAGGTGAATACATTATTTTTAATGTCTCAGGTTTCTCAGGTTTCTCGATAAAACAGGAGCCATATTGCGGCGATGGAGTCAGGGACGGCGGCGAAGGATGCGATGGCAGCGATTTCGGGGGGGTGACTTGTCAGAGTTTTGGATATGATTTAGGTTATCTTTCTTGTTCGGTTGAATGTATTATATCAACGAGTGAATGCAGATATTTTACGTCAGGAGGCGGTTCCTCGAGCGGAGGAGGCAGCAGCTACAGCGCAAAGCCTCAGATAAGTTGCTTTGACGGCATACAAAACCAAGGCGAAGAAGGAATAGACTGCGGCGGACCATGTGATCCTTGTATTAGTTGCTTTGACGGCATCCAAAACCAAGGCGAAGAAGGAATAGACTGCGGCGGACCATGTGATCCTTGTTTAATCGCATCTACAACAACCTTGGGGACATCATCAACAACTCAGACCTCATCCACCTTAAAGAATGCAGCCACCACCTCATCTACATTAAAAGATGACCTGATTCATGCAACAACCTCAACAATTCCTCAGGAAAGCAAAAGAGATCTTGGCAGTCTTTTAGCTGCGGCAAGCATCTTAGCGGTGTTGGCTTTAACATTATATGTAAGATATGTGAGTCATGTGGGCAGTGAAAATAAAAAAGAAACCAATATCATAAAAAAGGAGGTAGAAAAAGAGGGGTGATTTCTATTTTAAGCTTATATATCTAAAAAGATACATAAAAAAAAATACATATTGTGGGGGGGATGTATTAGAGTGACAGGAAACGGTATTTTAAAGGCGTCTGTTTTGTTTTTCTTTGTATTCTTAGTCTTGTCAGTTTGTCTGAGTTCGGCGGTTAACGGAGAAGTCCGGACAGTTATGGAAGCTAACATAACTGGGAGCTGTGTGAACCAGGAGATATTAATAGAGGTTAAAAGCAGCGGCGATGATCCAGTACAAGCAGTCAAGATAGATGTATACTTTGACTTGGTGAAAGTTGAGAGCATGCTCACTGACTCTGATGGGAATGCATCTTTTATCCCGGAATATGTTGGAGAATATGAAATAAAGTTGGTGAGGACAAGATATCGTAGTTTAGAAGAAAAAATTTGGGTAACTGAGTGTGCATCATGTTCTGACGGAATCATGAATCAGGGAGAGGATGAAGTAGACTGCGGCGGACCATGTCAGCCATGCACAACGATCCCTGCAACATCGACTACGACAACAACCACAACAACATCGACTACGACAACAACATCGACTACGACAACAACCTCAACAACCTCCTCAACCTCAACAACCTCATCGCCTACAACAACGGAGACTGTTGGCTCTATTCCTGCTACATCTATTCTGGAACCTTCCTCTACCTTAGCGGGGGAGTCTGATGGATTGGGTGAGGGTATAATTGTCTTAGCGGGGTTGTTTATGTTGGCTGCCTGCTCTGTTTTTGTTTATGTTTTATACAGTAGACGCAGGAAGGTTGATAAAGTGGAGGGTATCAAGCAGGAGAGTAGCTTGCAGAGGGGATACTCGAGAGTAGATAAAACAAAAAGTAGGGGAGGGATTGATTCAGTTATCAAGCACTCAAAGAAAACAAAAACAAAGAAAAGGTTCATCAAACACCCAAAGAAAACCGAAAAACCGGGAATAATCAAAGAAGACGTGAAAGGGGAACTAAAAGACATAGAAAGACTTGATGAAGAACTGAAAGAACTGCAAAAAACAAGGAAAGAGAAACTGTCGCACATCATCACACGCGTCAAGCAACCGAAAACAAAGAAAACCGAAAAACCGGGAATAATCAGAGAAGACGTAGAAGGGGAACTAAAAGACATAGAGAAACTTGATGAAGAACTGAAAGAACTGAAAAAAACAAGGAAAGAGAAACTATCGCACATCATCACACGCGTCAAACACCCGAAAACAAAGAAAACAGGGAAACAAAGAACTCAGGAGGGGGAGTTAACAGAAAAACAGAGAATAAAGCAGGAGATATTAGAGAAAACAAAGAGAAGACATAAGGGGGGATATAAGGGTTTAACAGAGAAACAAAGGGTGTTAGAAGAAAAAATAGAAAAAGAATTAAAGGACATAGAAAAACTCGATAAAGAATTAGAAAAACTAAAAAAAACAAGGAAAGAAAAGCTATTAGGAAGGAAACAGAAGGGTAGGGATTTAACAGAGAAACAAAGGGTGTTAGAAGAAAAAATAGAAAAAGAATTGGAAGACATAGAAAAACTTGATAAAGAACTAGAAGAACTGCAAAAAACAAGGAAGGAAAAACTAAGAGAAAGGAAGCAGGAAGGGAAAACACAAGAAGAGAAGAAACAAAAAGAACAAAGAAAGCAGGTAACTAAGAAACAAAAAGAACAAAGAAAGCAGGTAACTAAGAAACAAAAAGAACAAAGAAAGCAGGTAACTAAGAAACAAAAAGAACAAAGAAAGCAGGTAAGTAAGAAACAGGGAGT